>JAGLBQ010000345.1 GCA_023146675.1 Cocleimonas sp.
CTTAGTCTGTTCTGCGTTTTTACGACATTATTCTATAGGTTTTCAGCCGTTATTAAATGACTTTGCCACTTTTAGCTTCACAGTCTTCTTTAGATGCTTTAACCCAGCCTTTTCCTTTACAGCTATTTTGACCTTTACATCCACTGGTTGCCGTTGCACATTCTGAGGTGCCCTTACAAGAGTTAGTGCCTGAACATTTGATCTCTGCAACAGTTGCTGCTGGCGCAGCAGCAGGCTTTTCTGCGGTTGCACTTTTATCAGATGATGCTTTATCGCCACCACAAGCCGCTAGTAATAATGTTGATGCTGCTGATGCGAGTGCGATTCCTGATAATTTTTTAACTGATCCCATTTTCTATTCCTCATTTGATTTTGTAACTTAATTTGTATGATAAACTGTTGCCTAAATTCAGGCTGTATATAGTATCGCGTAAGATCTACGCTTCACGAATACATTACGCAGTGTAGGTTAATTTAGATCTATTTAATATGAATTAAATTTCACTTAACTTTGGTTGCCTCGCGTTCAATCGCACGATAGCCAATATCATCTCGATAATAAACCCGATCCCATGAAATAGAACGGGTCAGCTCATAAGCAACCTGTTGTGCTTCTGTTACGCTATCACCTAAGCCTACTGCACAGAGTACACGCCCTCCATTAGTAACAATGTCATCACGTTGAGTTGCCGTTCCTGCATGGAATATTTTTGCATTGGCGTTGTCATTATTTGCTAAACCCGAGATCACATCACCTTTTGCATAACCCTCAGGGTAGCCACCCGCAGCCAGTACAACACCTAAAGCCGCGCGTGAATCCCATTTTGCGTCAACGCTATCTAGCTTGCCATCCAATGCAGCATTCATTAATTCAACGAGGTCTGATTGCAAACGCATCATAATAGGCTGTGTTTCAGGATCGCCAAAGCGCACATTGTATTCGAGTACTTTAGGGATACCATCGGTGTCAATCATCACGCCTGCGTATAAAAAGCCAGTAAAGGGATGTCCTTCATCTGCCATGCCTTTAATCGTTGGCTCAATCACTTGCTGCATAATACGATCATGCATCTCAGGAGTAATAACAGGTGCAGGAGAATAAGCGCCCATGCCACCTGTATTGGGTCCTAGATCACCATTATCACGTGCTTTATGATCTTGTGAGCTGGCTAATGGCAAGATGTTTTTGCCATCTGCCATCACAATAAAGCTGGCTTCTTCGCCTTGTAGAAATTCCTCTACCACCACACGATGCCCTGCATCACCAAAGGCATTGCCAGCGAGCATATCTTTTATCGCATCAACTGCTTCTTGTTCTGTCTGCGCTAAAATCACCCCTTTTCCAGCAGCTAATCCATCTGCTTTGATAACAATAGGAGCGCCTTGTTGTTTGACATAAGCAACGGCAGCATCAATGTCGGTAAAGTTTCCATAGGCAGCCGTTGGGATGTGATGACGGGCTAGAAAGTCTTTGGTAAAGGCTTTAGAGCCTTCTAATTGTGCTGCGCCTTTAGTTGGCCCAAAACAGCGCAGTCCCGCGTTAGCAAAAAGATCCACTACACCCATAACCAACGGAACTTCAGGTCCCACCAGTGTTAATGCAATGTCATTATTTTGCGCAAATTCAAGCAGTCCATCAAGATCTTCAACGGCTAGTTCAATATTTTCCAGTTTATTCTCTAATGCTGTCCCTGCATTGCCTGGAGCAATAAAAACACGCGATACCTTATCAGACTGCGCTATTTTCCAGCCCAGCGCATGCTCACGACCACCACTACCAATAATTAAAATATTCAATTTTTACTCCAGCAAATAATCTATAATTCTTAAAAAGCCTGAAATATATAATAAATCATAACTCTTTAGGAAATTTAATTACTATGAAAGTAACCTTAGCCAATCCTCGCGGTTTCTGCGCAGGTGTTGATCGTGCCATTGATATTGTAGACCGCGCCATTGAGCTTCTAGGCGCTCCCATCTATGTGCGTAATGAAGTCGTACATAATCGTTATGTGGTGAATAAACTGCGTGATAAAGGCGCTATTTTTGTTAAAGAACTGGATGAAGTACCTGATAATTCAACGGTTATATTCAGTGCGCATGGTGTTTCGCGTCGCGTACATGAGAATGCTAAACAACGTGGCTTAAAAGTCTTCGATGCGACCTGTCCGCTAGTGACCAAAGTCCATATGGAGGTTTTACGGCACAGCCAAGAAGGGCATGAGGTTATATTAATCGGTCATAAAGGGCATCCTGAAGTCATTGGTACGATGGGGCAATATGATACCTCGAGTGATGGCAATATTTATCGTGTGGACAGCATTCAAGAAGTGGAGGATTTGTCCATAAAGAACCCT
>JAGLBQ010000346.1 GCA_023146675.1 Cocleimonas sp.
TAGAACCGTTCGTTCCATTTGTGCCCGCTGCACCTTGTGAACCTGTTGCTCCAGTTGAACCTTGTGATCCCGTTGCACCTTGAGAGCCTGTTGCTCCTTGTGCACCTGTTGCTCCTTGAGAACCAGTCGAACCTTGTGATCCAGCAGCACCTTGCGCTCCTGTTGCTCCTGTTGAACCTTGTGATCCTGTTGCGCCTTGAGCACCATCAACGCCATTTGTGCCGTTAGTACCATTTGTTCCATTAGTACCGTTGGTTCCAGCGGTGCCTTGTGCGCCCGTTGCTCCCGTTGAACCTTGTGATCCCGTTGCTCCCTGAGAACCAGTCGCTCCTTGTCCGCCTGTTGCTCCTTGAGAACCAGTTGAACCTTGTGATCCAGCAGCACCCTGTGCGCCTGTTGCTCCTGTTGAACCTTGTGAACCTGTAGCCCCAGTATCGCCTTTATCACCTTTGTCGCCTTTAGCTCCAGTATGATGAGTGTGTCCATGATTTCCAGCGTTGCTATTGCCGCCCGCACTATTAGAGTTACTATCACCACCACCTTGTAGGCTTTGGACTAACTCCATAATCAACTTCAATAACTGACCAAGAACAGCTGAGTTGCTCATGCCGCCCACATTTATTCCACCACTATTAGAGCCAGCAGAATTTGAGTTATTAGCAGTACCAGCATTGTCCGTAGTGTTACATGCTGCACAATTACTATGTGTTGAATTACTTACATTCCACGTCATTTAATACACCTTTATTTTTTAGAGTTTGCATCTCTCAATATTTCTAATTTGAAATTTGAGATAATGCTTGATCACTGTTCAGTCTGTTAAACAGTGAGTAGTGAAGCGAATACAACAAGATTTTGGGGATATGCTCGTTTCACGAAATGTAAGAACTAGCAAGTACTATTAATTAGCTAATAATATTTACTAACAACCTATCTAGATCGTCATCCTTGACATAAACCACACTCTCCTTATTCACCAAATACAAGCCCTACACAAAACATCCACTTAAGAAACATCTAAGACATCTCAAAATTCCCTGTGTAGTTCGAGTACGGGGGCATTTTTAGGCTCAATTTCTATTTTGGGCTAGCATGACCGTGATAATCGTCCCTTAACAATCGCTAAACGGTCATTTTCTTATTTTGCTTCTATTAAGGCTCAACATGAAACCTTAACGATATAGAATAAAAGCTACAAAACATAAAAAATACTTATCTATATCAATTGTTTATAATTTCAATAGCACCGTATAAATGACAGGCAATTAACGAATATCTACATGATTACTTCCAGAGGTAGGCAATATTCAACCGCATAACTGTGCTCTATTGGCGAGCTTATTCACCTATTGCTAAACTAATTAGTATGAAAATACTTCTCTATAACGATTTAGACAACAGCAATATAAATGGCTTTGAAAAGTTATGTTATTACTTTGAGCAGGATGATTTTCGCTCTGCTGATGTGAAAAAAGTGGGTGATAATCTCTATCGGGCGCGCTTAAATCGCAGCGATCGTTTATTGTTTTCTATTTATCGCTATAAAGACTGCACTTATGCATTACTACTGGAATACATTAAGAGTCATCGCTATGAAAAATCTCGTTTTTTACGACGCGGCGCAACGATAGATGAACGTCGTATTCCTGATATTAACAACCTACAAGAAATTACCCCTGAGACTTTGCCCTTTATAAGTGACGATAGTACGCAATTTAATTTGCTCGATAAGCCACTTTGTTTTGATCAGCCGCAGGCTGATATTTATCAACAAGCCTTGCCGCTTATTATTATTGGCTCTGCAGGTAGCGGTAAGACAAGCCTTATTCTAGAAAAAACAAAGACAATGCGGGGTGATATTTTATACGTCAGCCAATCATCTTATCTTGTTGAAACATCAAAAGATTTATATCAATCCTATGATTACAAAAATAGTCATCAGCAATTACAGTTTTTAAGCTTTGCAGAATTTGTTGAGAGCATTCAAATCCCGAAGTACAACGTCGCTGATAACAACGTCTTTCAGCAATGGTTTGCGCGCATTGAACAAAGCAGCCTTATTAAAGATAGCTACAAATTATTAGAGGAGTTTCGTGGCGTTATTACGGGAAATTTCAGCGGTAAAAATGACGAACACGCTTTTCTCAACCGCACAGCCTATTTAGCATTAGGTATTAAGCAGTCTATATTTTTAGCCCAAGAAAGAAATGCGGTCTATGATCTGTTTCAGCGCTATTTAATCTTTTTACAGGAACAACACTATTACGATACCAATCTAATTTGCCATGAATATCTCTCTCTAGCAGTAAAAAAATATGATTATGTAATTATTGATGAGGTACAAGATCTCACCAATATACAGTTGGCATTGGTATTAAAAACCTTACGCTATGCCTCGCATTTTTTATTTTGTGGCGATGCCAATCAGGTGGTACACCCTAACTTTTTCTCTTGGAGTAAAATAAAAGCATTATTTTTTCTCCCTCATACTGCACCGCAAAAGCAATCATTAATTCGCATATTAGATGGTAATTATCGCAATTCGATGAATGTAACGCAGATTGCGAATAAAATACTCAAACTTAAAACACAGCGTTTTGGCTCTATTGATAAAGAAAGTCATTACTTAATGCGCGCGCATGATGGTGCGATGGGCTGTGTCAAATTACTTCCTAATCAACACTCTATTAGCCAAGAGCTCAATGAAAAAACCAAAAACTCAACCTCTTATGCGGTGATTACACTGGATGAAGCCAGCAAAAAAGCAGCGCAAAAATTATTTACCACACCGTTAATTTTTACCATTCAAGAAGCAAAGGGGTTGGAATATGACAATATTATCCTATTTGATTTTATTAGCAGCCATGCTAGACATTATCAAAAAATAACGCAAGGAATCCAGCTTGAGGATATACAGCAAGAGATAAAATATGCACGCAATAAAGATAAAACGGACAAATCAGCCGAGGCGTATAAGTTTCATATTAATGCGCTCTATGTTGCTATCACGCGAGCAATTGAAAATATCTATTGGCTAGAATCAAAGGTCGATCAACCGATTCTTAAACTACTGGGTTTAGAGCGCATTGATAACACGCTTGATTTTGAAAAAAAACAATCCTCCAACAATGAATGGCAACAACAGGCAAACAAACTAGAACAGCAAGGCAAGCAACCGCAAGCAGATAAAATTCGTAGCCATATATTGCAACAGAAAGTACCTAACTGGACTGTGTATAACGAAAGCAACATTCAAGATTTATTACATTTAGCACTTAACAAACAACAGCGCAAAGCAAAGTTGACTCTATTTGAATACTCTCTCGTTTATGATGACAGGCTCTATCGCAATGCGCTCATTAATGTAGGCTTTAAGCCTGCTCTGACACCTGAAAATGGCACCGCTTTATTGCATAAAAAATACTTTATGAACTATAAAAGCAA
>JAGLBQ010000347.1 GCA_023146675.1 Cocleimonas sp.
CCCCTCATGATTGCCACTCAGTATGGAAATATTAAATTAATTCACTTATTAATCACCCAAAAAGCAGATAAAAGCTTGGCTAATAATAAAGGGCATAATGCATTTCAAATTGCACTTCATCTTGCATGGAAGGATAAACAGTATGCACATAAAAAATTATTGCGCGTTTTTCTAGCCCTATCACCAGAGAGTATGGATTTACGCATTAATAATCAAACAATTAAGCTAAGTAAACACCGCACTGAATTCTTCTTAATAAATCTGATGATGGTACTTTTTTATGAAATGCTGCCACATAAAATGATTTTTACAGGAGGAGGATTTACCCCCTATGACCTCGTTGAAGCACTTGCCAACTTCCCTTCGCATTTATTGCACAAAACACTCTATGATCATAACTATATCAGCGAGGTGCTGACAACGCATAAGATGCATAGTGACAACCCACAGAGTCTTGGATTATTTTATCGTATAACGCCTGATAACTATTTACTGAACCCTAATATTGCACTACGAATTAATGAAAAATGGGTTTCTATTTATGACTTATTGAGTTTTGATCAACTCAGTATGACACATGAAAAAAAGCTAGGAATGATCGATGTTGACCAGTTTTATTCTGGCGTTTTGGAAGATACAAAAGTGCAATACAAGCATCTTTTGGGGAGTGATGAGCAGCAATTCAGAGCTTAGGATATATTTTAAAATATGATTGACAATCAACTATTTATCATTGTTTTTTATAAAATATACAGTGCGAAAAATAATTGTTAACCAGTTTTAACTAATTGATATTAAAAGAAATACCTTGAATTACGTGCTTTTTTGTAAAAACAATATAAATCAATACGTTACTTGTGTTAATAGATGTTTTTTGCGCTACATATATCTACTCATACTCCATAACTAATTGATATTACTTTATTTGGACAAAAATTTAACATATCAACACTCTGAATCGTTATCTTTTACGCCTAAATGCGATTCAATTTCGAGCATAAGTGTATGTTACAATCCTCAAAATTATCAATAAGAAAAAATAATTATGCGCATTATCACTGCTAACACGAATGGCATTCGTGCCGCTGCTCGCAAGGGTTTTTTTGACTGGCTGCCCACACAGAATGCTGATGCTGTCTGTATTCAGGAAACCAAAGCTCAAGTTCATCAACTGGAAGATCCTCTATTTCACCCCGAAGGAATGCATTGTTATTACCATGATGCAGTGAAAAAGGGCTATAGCGGGGTGGCATTATACTGCAAAACCCAGCCTGATGAGGTGATTGTCGGCATGGGTAATGAGGAGTTCGATTCTGAGGGGCGTTATATTGAGGCACAATTTGGCAATTTAAGTGTAATTTCTCTTTATATGCCGTCTGGTTCGGCAAAGGAGGAGCGGCAGCAGGTAAAATATCGCTGTATGGATTTCTTTATGCAGAAGATGATAAAAATGAAAGCATCAGGGCGTGATTATATTATCTGTGGCGATTGGAATATTGCACATAAAAATGAAGATATTAAAAACTGGAAAGGCAATAAAAAGAATTCAGGATTTCTGCCAGAGGAACGTGCTTGGTTAGATACCTTATTTGATGATATAGGATTTGTGGATGCGTTTCGTGAGATAGAACAGGAAGAGCATACGTATACTTGGTGGTCTTTTCGTGGACAAGCTTACAATAATAACACGGGATGGCGGATTGATTATCATGTGCTATCACCCTCATTAAAAGGCACTGTTTTAAGCTCTAGTGTTTATAAAACAGAACGATTCTCGGATCATGCACCGCTAATCATTGATTATAACTACGAGATTTCCAGTAAATGAACGCAGATAATTCACCAAGACAACAACCTACGCCGTCTGCACAAGCTACTCAGCCAACACAAGGCTGGCTAGAAACCATTGCAAGCTTTAAACATCCTCGTGTTATCACCATGCTTTTTCTTGGATTTTCTGCGGGTGTGCCTATTTTACTGATTTTTTCATCGTTGGGATTATGGTTGCGTGAAGCGGGTGTTGAACGCTCTGCGGTTACTTTTTTTAGTTGGGCTGCTTTGGGATACTCCTTCAAATTTGTCTGGGCACCTTTAGTTGATAAACTCCCTATTCCCTTTTTAACCCGATGGTTAGGACGACGACGTAGCTGGATGATTCTGTCGCAACTCTCTATTATTATCGCTATTTTATGGATGGGAATGACGAATCCGCTAGCAAGCGAAAATAGCCTAACCATGATGGCATTGGCGGCGGTATTGCTCGGCTTTTCCTCAGCAACGCAAGATGTGGTAATTGATGCTTATCGGATAGAATCTGCCGATAGTGATCTGCAAGCGATGATGTCATCAACCTATATTGCAGGTTATCGCATAGGCATGTTGGTAGCAGGTGCGGGTGCGTTGTATCTGGCAAGCTATTTTGGATCGGCAAAAGAAAGTTATAGTTATGAAGCATGGCAGTGGACGTATGTAATTATGTCTGGGGTGATGCTGGTTGGTATTATTACTACCTTGATTATTCCTGAGCCTACACGACAACGTGACGATAACGCGAAGCATAATGCATCTGAATATTTACGCTTTTTACTCTTATTTGCACTGGCTGTTTTAGCCTTTATTGCCACCTTTTATTTTAGCTCAGAGAGTGTTAAATCTGCAAAATCGATACTAACTGACACCTTTTCTAATAAGCATTTAGCCAGTTTTATGATTGAGACTCTACGCTTATCTTTTGCAGTTATTATTGCATGGGGTGTTGCCAAACTCGTTGTGTACTCAGGAATAGTGAAACAATCAATGCTCAATGACACCTATGTCGCCCCCGTCAACGACTTCTTCTCACGCTATGGCTTAAATTTGGCGATCTTATTATTAGTATTAATTGGTTTATACCGCATCTCAGATATTGTGCTAGGGGTGATCGCCAATGTCTTTTACCAAGATCTCGGCTTTACCAAAATAGAAATCGCCAATGTAGTAAAAACTTTTGGTTTATTTATGACCATTGCAGGTGGCTTTTTAGGGGGATTATTATCAGTACGCTTCGGGGTAATGAAAATACTCTTTTTAGGTGCTGCCTTATCCGCAGCAACCAATATTTTGTTTATGGTGTTAGCCAATGCTGGGCATGATTTGACAATGTTATATATTGTTATTTCTGCCGATAATTTATCGGCAGGTCTAGCCAGCGCCGCCTTTATCGCCTTTTTATCCAAGCTAACCAATATTTCATTTACGGCTGTGCAATATGCTATTTTCAGCTCATTAATGACACTATTACCAAAAATACTAGGCGGTTACTCAGGCTCGATGGTTGACTCAATGGGCTATCCTAACTTTTTTATGTTTACCGCGATTTTGGGGATTCCTGTCTTAGTGTTGATTTTGGTAGCAGGTAAAAGGTTTGAATAAGCGCTTATAGGTAATCAGCAAAGTGTAGGTCAGATCAGCTTGTCGAGCAACACGAGATATTTTTGCTTTGTTGGGTAACGCTTTATTGCTATGCCATAAAGTCTAACCCGATCTACATTAATATCTGTCTCACCTTAAATTGGTAGCCTGCAATAACAGAGAAAACACAATGAAACAATCACCTGAAGATGCATTAAGTGAGTTACAGCAAACAGCCAAAAGTCTTTTTTTATCAACATTAACCACAAATGGAAAGCCAAATGGAAGCTATGCACCTTTTATTATGGATGATGCGGGAAATTTCTATATTTTCGTCAGCCAACTTGCAAGCCATACGCAAGATTTATTAGATAACCCACAGAGTAGTATTTTACTGGCAGAAGATGAGCAGAATTCACGCCAAATATTCGCACGCAAGCGGGCTAGTTATTATTGTCACTGCCGCATTATTGAGAAAGAAGACCCTAGTTATGAATCACTATTAGACTTATTTGAGATACGCTTTAGCAATATAATCAGCCTATTACGCACGTTGCCTGATTTTACTCTATTTAAGCTAGAGGTTCAGTCTGGCAGTTTTGTACAGGGGTTTGGCAAAGCATATGAGATCACTAAAAATGGTTTGATCCATAAAGATCCAAGTTAGCAAGCCCTAAACAGAATTCAGCGCCCATTTTGTAATCCACCGATCATATACCCGAGATAGGGATGATTTAGATTGATTAGACATTTTGTATTTATTTTTATTATGTACAACTAAGCCCTGTTAATGAGTCGTGGTTTGACAAACTTGACCTGAAAATTTATGCCTCCCCTATTTGATGTAGAGTGCCAGACATTTATTTCTTTATGCAAACTCATAATCGCCAACCAGTGAAACAGGTGCTTTCTTTTCTTCACCTAGTGTAATAATTTCCCATGAATCTTGCTGGACTAATAATTCACGCAGGAGAAGATTATTAATTGCATGACCTGATTTATAACCATGATATGCGCCAATAATGCCATAACCGATAGTATATAAATCCCCAACCGCATCCAGCATTTTATGTTTTACAAACTCATCTTCATAGCGCAAACCGTCTTGGTTCAAAATACGAAAATCATCTAACACAACCGCGTTTGCCAAACTCCCTCCCAAGCCCATATTTTTTGAACGCATTAACTCTACATCACGCATAAAGCCAAAGGTTCTAGCACGACTTATTTCACGCGCATAAGATTGGCTGGATAGGTCTAACGAAAGAAACTGACGTGTTTTTTTAACGGCAGGGTGTTTGAAGTCGATTTCAAAATCAATTTTAAAACCATTAAATGGAGTCAATTCTGCCCAGCCTGATTTATTTTCAAATTTAATGGGCTTCGTAATTTTAACAAATTTTTTGGCTGCAAACTGCTCTTCAATACCCGCTGATTGAATCAAAAAAACAAAAGGGGCGGCGCTGCCATCCATAATCGGCACTTCTACCGCATTAATATCAACATAGGCATTATCAATGCCTAGCCCTGCCAGCGCAGACATAATATGCTCAATAGTGGACACCTTAACGCCTTCTTTAACCAGCGTAGTACTTAGCATGGTTTCGCCAACGGTCTCAGCTTCTGCTTTTATATCGATGATAGGATCAAGGTCTACACGACGAAATACAATCCCTGTATTAGCTGCTGCGGGACGCAATACTAGTTCAACTTTTTTACCTGAGTGTAAACCTATCCCTACGGTCTTAACGATCTTTTTTAATGTTCTTTGTGAAAGCATTGAAACCCCTTTTTTATATTAGAATAAGAATTCAATAATATCCTCATCCCTTATTATCAGCCCAAGTTGCTTATTTCCGAATAAGCCCCTTGTAATTTTAACTAAATATACATAAATCACAGCTTAATAGAAAAACTATTATAAATGATGCTAATAAAAGAGATTAGTTCGATTGAGAGTATGATTTTGGCTAAACGGTGTTTATTCACTAAGATTCACTCGGTTGCTAAAATGAGCGAAGGAAAAAATAAGTAATAATTTTTAATATGCAATTAACTAATATTGTTTCTCTTCTAATAAAGAGAAAAGAGCGGGTAGTCGCGACGCTATGACTAAGATTCACACCTTAGCTCATGCGCTTGGATAATGGCGATGGAGTTAACGACTGCTCAAAATTGCGGATTGATTTCCTAATACCATCTGCATCCAAACCAATCGATTCTAATTGTTGTTCTCTAGTTGCATGCTCAAGATAACGATCAGGTATTCCCAAATTAAGTAGGGCGACATCAAACTTGTGCGCTAATAAAAACTCATTGACGGCACTACCTGCACCACCACTAATTGCGTTATCTTCAATCGTCACAATCAGTTCATAATCTTGTGCTACCTCAAGCAATAATGCTTGATCCAATGGTTTTACAAAGCGCATATTAATCAGAGTGGCATTTAAACTATCTGCTACTGCTGTACTGGCTTGCAGAAGTGATCCAAATAATAAAATCGCAATGCGACGACCTTGCTGTAATAGGGTCGCTTTACCTATTTCAATCATCTGCATTTTTTCATCGGGAAGAAGCCCTACTCCCTTGCCTCGCGGATAGCGTACCGCTGTTGGTCCGTCTTGCTTAAAAGCGGTATAGAGCATTTGTCGGCATTCATTCTCATCTGCTGGCGCCATCACAATCATATTAGGAATGCAGCGTAAATAAGAATAATCATAATTTCCTGAATGGGTCGCACCATCTGCTCCCACTAATCCTGCCCTATCAATCGCAAAAACGACAGGCAGATTTTGTAGTGCAACATCATGTATTAATTGGTCATAAGCGCGCTGCAAGAAAGAGGAGTAGATTGCCACGACAGGCTTTAACCCTTCACACGCCATCCCTGCCGCTAACGTTACTGCATGTTGCTCTGCAATGGCAACATCATAATATCGGGTTGGATATTTTTCTGAAAACTGTACTAATCCTGAGCCTTCACGCATTGCAGGCGTAATCCCAATCAGTCGTTCATCTTTTGCCGCCATATCACACAGCCATTTTCCAAAGACTTGCGTATAGGTTGGTGTTAATGCTTTTTCTGCGGGAGTAACACCTTTATGGAGGTCAAAGATCGGGACGGCATGATAACCACAAGGATCGTTTTCTGCTGGTTTATAACCTTTGCCTTTTTTAGTCACTACATGCAAAAACTTGGGCTTTTTTATATCTTTTATATTTTCAAGAATTTTGGTGAGTTCAATGACATCATGCCCATCCACAGGACCATAATAGTCAAAGCCCATTTCTTCAAATAAAGTACCCGCACCAGGCAAAAACATACCTTTTGTATGCTCTTCAGCCTTACGCGCAAAGTTTTGCATTTTGGGTGTTTTGGATAAGACTATTTTACCACTTTTACGCACCGATGAATAAAAGTGACTTGAAAGCAAGCGCGTTAGGTATTTGCTTAATCCACCAACATTAGGTGAAATAGACATATCATTATCATTCAACACCACCAGCATATTCGTCCCAATATCACCCGCATGATTCAGTGCTTCATACGCCATCCCTGCGGTCATTGCCCCATCACCAATAACGGCTATCGGTTGACGCTCAAGACCCAATTGTTTTGCTGCCTCAGCCATACCAAGCGCTGCACTAATAGAGGTGCTGGAATGCCCAACACCAAACGCGTCATAAGGACTTTCTTCACGTCGTGGAAAAGGCGCTAACCCCGCTTTCTTGCGAATAGTGCTAATTTCATCACGTCGCCCTGTAATTATTTTATGTCCATAGGCTTGATGCCCAACATCCCAGATTAACTTATCATCAGGCGTATTAAAGACATAATGAAGCGCTATCGTTAACTCAACCGTACCTAAGCCTGCTGCAAAATGTCCGCCCGTATTTGCCACTGTTTCTAAAAGACAATTACGTAAAGCCGTACAGGCTTCAGGTAGCTGCTCTCTCTCTAGTGAACGCAAATCTTCAGGGGAGTTAATCTGATCTAACATAAAGTGCCCAAGGTCCTTAAGAATTTCAAAATATCTTATTGAATTCTTTTAACAATAAAATCAGCAATGCTTCTCAATAAATCAGCTTCTGCACCAAAACAAGAAAGTGCTTTATATGAGGAGTCATACAAATTAAGCATTTTTTCTTTTGCTGCTGTCATACCTAAAATAGCGGGATAGGTTGCTTTATTAGCAGCAATATCTGCACCCTGCTGTTTACCCAGCGTTGCGGTATCACTTTCAATATCCAGTATATCGTCACGAACTTGAAAGGCTAAACCGATGCAAACAGCATATTTTTCGAGTGCGGCTTGCTTTTGTGCTGTCAGTTGCTCTGAACAGGTTGCTCCCATAATAACACTAGCCCGAATCAACGCCCCTGTTTTACACAAATGCATGTTTTCAAGCTGCTGTTCTGATAGTGTTTTTCCCGTTGATGATAAATCTATAACCTGCCCACCAACCATCCCTAATGATCCCGCAGTTTGGCTTAAAATATTGATAATTTTAAGCTGATTTTTTAAGGAAATAGCGTGCAGAGGAGAGGATAATACATCGAATGCGAGTGTTTGTAGCGCATCTCCTGAAAGGATAGCGGTTGCTTCATCAAATGCTTTATGTGCTGTCGCTTTACCACGGCGCAAATCATCATCATCCATTGATGGTAGGTCATCATGAACTAAAGAATAAGCATGTAATAATTCAATCGCAGCGGCAGGTGCGTCAAGGACATTTTTATCAACTTGGAAGCACTCTCCTGCTGCGTAAACCAACAGGGGACGAATACGTTTACCGCCCTCTAAAACAGAATAGCGCATTGCTTGATGTAATAAACGGGGTTCGGCTGTTGCAACGGGTAGTTTATTATTTAAAACCTGTTCTATTCTTCGCTGATACTCCGCTATCTTTACAACAGCACTCATCTGTTCGTCATCGTTT
>JAGLBQ010000348.1 GCA_023146675.1 Cocleimonas sp.
GGCGCTGTTGTGATAGGACCTGCATCCAGTTGTGCCTGAAAAATAGTATCTAACACACGAATGCGCTTAGCCAATGCTATTTGATTCGGATTGGCTGTATTATCTGAATCAACAGAAGCCCAAGAGCCGTTTTTATCTTTCTCTTCAAAGTATAAATAGGCTTCTTCTGCGCTAATCATGCCATTTCGAGATGCATTAGACACTTCTTTAAAGCGCCCATTAACCCTAGCTAGTCGATGCCCATCTTTTACAGTCAACGATTGAATATCGGTATCATTAAAGCCCGCTTTTTTTAGTTGCTTAATTATTGTTGCATCTTTTAGATCTAATTCATTATTTTTATATTTACGGATGAAATTTACTCTTTTAATAATCGCCATGACCCTATTCCCCTATTTTATTCCTATTGATACTTATTAAGCGTAATAATTGCTCATATTGGCTCAAATTACTGAAAATATTGCTGAAGACTTCTTCAATTCGACACTTAAAAATATAGACTATTTTTTATCACTTCACTTAATTTTATAGGTAAATACGCTTCTCTCCGTTTACACTATGTGCTTTTTTAGAGAGTACAAAGCGCATGTCTGATCCCGCTATTTTAGTTATTGGTCACGGTTCTCGCAGTGTTTCTGCTGTTGAGGAATTCCATCAAGTTGCATCGCAGTTAAAAAAGCGTTTTCCTGAACGTTTAATTGAAACAGGTTTTTTGGAATTTGCACGTCCTGTTATTGCCGATGGATTGGACAAACTAATAGCTCAAGGTGCGACTGATATTATCGGTCTACCTGGCATGTTAATGGCAGCAGGTCATGCTAAAAATGATATTCCCAGTGAGATTAATACACTCATGGCGGCAAACCCAACAGTGAACATCCGCTACGCAACCGAACTTGGGGTTGATGCAAAAATGATTCGTGCGGCAGCGGCGCGTATTGAAGAGGCAGAGGCTCAGTTTGGCGATGATTATCAGCGTAAAGATACCTTGCTAATGGTAGTAGGGCGCGGCGCTTCTGATTCTGATGCTAATTCAAATATTTGCAAGATCACTCGTATGCTGGAAGAAGGCATGGGCTTTGGCTGGGCAACAACAAGCTATAGTGGCGTTACCAGCCCACTTGTCGATGATGCGTTAGTGCGTGTGCATGGTTTAGGCTTTAAAAAGATTTTACTGTTTCCCTATTTTCTCTTTTCAGGTCGATTGATTGATCGTATTTATCAATGGGCAGATGACTATCAGACGACGCATCCTGATGTGCAATTAGTAAAAGCAGGGTACTTAAATGACCATAAACTGGTGATTGATACTTTTGTAGAAAAAGTGCATGAAGCAGAGCAAGGCACAGGAAATATGAACTGCCAATTATGCCAATATCGAGTACAAATATTAGGGCATGAACATAATGTTGGCGCACCACAAGAAGGGCACCATCATCATGTACGCGGCACGGGAACCGATGCTGATACGCATACTCATGATCATTCGCATAGTCATAGTGGGAAATAAAATTTCGGTTTATAACTGATGTCATCAGGGACTTTAATAAATAGAGTTACCCTGTTTAATGAAATTGATTCACTTAATCAAACGATGGGCAATCATTAACTTTCGTTCCTCTACTCTCTCCGTTTAATTTTAATAGTCTAATTGTTCCACGCCTATAGCCGTACTTGAGGATAAAACACCATCATCACTAAGTTGGAAGTGCTTATTCCAACTTTTTTAGCGTGGGTTAAATAGAACCATGATTTCACCTATTTCCTGATCTAGCATCGCAATATTGCTACCTTTATAATAATACATAAAAAAGGAACATTCTTTGCGCTAAATCCCTATCAATAATTTTTTTATTCTATAAGTGCTTGCGCTATATGAGTATATTATAAATTACTCATGTCATTGATCTATGTTAACTCGTTTGATGGTTAATTAGGCTAGATTACGAGCATATAGATAAGGGTAAACCGCTACTTTATTCATTATTTTCTATAACTATCAGGCGGTATTTTTATGGCTGAACCCAATTTGAGAAGACGTGCTTTTTTACGAGGACGGAGTCCCAAGTTTAATAAAGCGGCGATACATCCACCGTGGTCGTTACCTTTTTCGGATTTTATTGATCACTGTGAACGTTGTGATGATTGCATCAAGGCGTGTCCTGAGAAGATTATCGTTCGTGGTGATGGTGGTTTTCCTGAAATTAATTTTAAGCAAGGTGAATGTGTATTTTGCACCGAGTGCGTCAAGGCGTGTGAGGCAAATGCATTTCGTACAGGGGAGCTAAAAGAAGCGGAGGCATGGGATTTATCGGTAACAATTTTATCCTCCTGCTTGTCATTAAATGCAGTTGTTTGTAGAGCGTGTGGTGATAATTGTGATGCTCAGGCGATTAGTTTTAAATTGCAAACGGGAGGGATTTCTATTCCTGAAATAGCTCAGGAGAACTGCACAGGCTGTGGTGCGTGTCTTTATGTTTGCCCTAATCAATCTGTCGCTATCAATAAAATAAATGCAGAGAGTAAAGTCTGACCTAAAAAACAAATACTTCATAAAATACACTACGTTAGTCGTTAACAATATGGCTATACCGATTAGGAAAAAACCACATGAGTATCTATAGCTTGGTAATCCATACCAAACCAGAAAATATTGAAACTGTGTCAGAAGCGCTAAGCAAAAGAGACGCTGTTGAAGTTCACGGTGTGAATGAAAAAGGCAAGATTGTTGTTTCTCTGGATCATCCTGATCGAGGCTATTGCAGTGACACTATTATGGACTTTCATAAAATCCCGGGCGTGCTTAATACCTCCCTTATTTATGAATATTTTGAAGAAGATAAAGCGAAGGCTGAAGAACTAAAGAACCACCAGACAACTACAACAGAGGTATCTTAACTTATGAAACAAACACGTCGAGACTTTATTAAAAGCCAAGCAGTTGCTGCCGCTGCGGTATCTGCTGGGATTACCCTGCCATCCGTCGCCTTTTCTGGAGATAAAAAAACAGATGATGGCATTCGTTGGGATAAGGCGGCTTGTCGCTTTTGTGGAACAGGTTGTTCGGTTCTATTAGGGGTTAAAGAGGGCAAGATAGTTGCTACACAAGGCGACCCTGAAGCCCCTGTGAATAAGGGTTTAAACTGTATTAAAGGTTATTTCCTTACCAAGATAATGTATGGAAAAGACCGTTTAACCAAGCCTTTGTTGCGCATGAAAGACGGTAAATATGCCAAAAATGGCGAATTTACCGAAGTCTCTTGGGATTATGCCTTTAAAACAATGGCTGAAAAGTGGATTACTGCACGTAAAGAAAAAGGCGCTAAAGGCGTTGGTATTATGGGTTCGGGTCAATGGACACTGTGGGAAGGCTATGCTGCCTCTAAATTGATGAAAGGTGGCTTCCGCTCCAATAGTCTTGACCCTAATGCGCGTCATTGTATGGCATCAGCGGTGGGTGCGTTTATGCGTACCTTTGGTATTGATGAGCCAATGGGTTGTTATGATGATATGGAACACGCTGATGCCTTCGTACTGTGGGGTTCTAATATGGCGGAGATGCACCCTATTCTCTGGTCACGTATCACCGATACGCGTTTGACGAAGCCTGGTTGTGAAGTCCACGTTCTTTCTACCTTTACTCATCGTAGTTTTGAACTTGCTGATAATGGCATGATCTTCCATCCACAAAGTGACTTGGCGATCCTAAATTATATTGCTAATCACATTATTCAAACCAAAGCGTACGATAAAGAATTTATTGAGGCGCATTGTAACTTCAAGAAGACCCCGACTGATATTGGTTATGGTCTGCGCAAAGAGCATCCCTTGCAAAAAGCAGCTAAGAATCCTAATAAAGGTAAGCTAAGCCCGATTACTTTTGAAGAATATGCCGCATCCGTTGCAGAATATACCTTAGATAAGGCGCATGAAATTTCAGGCGTGCCAAAGAAGAATCTAAAGCGTTTAGCTGAGCTTTATGCCGATCCTAAAAAGAAGATTTCTTCGTATTGGACCATGGGCTTCAACCAACATACGCGTGGTGTTTGGGTGAATAGTCTTTGCTATAACGTGCATTTGCTTATGGGTAAGATTTCTGAGCCTGGCAATGGACCTTTCTCACTCACAGGACAACCATCAGCTTGTGGTACAGCGCGTGAAGTGGGTACCTTCACCCATCGCCTACCTGCGGATTTGGTGACCAAAAAAGAATCTCATTGTAAATTTGGTGAGAAAATTTGGAAGTTACCAGAGGGCACCATTCCAAGAGCCAATGGTAAAATGGGCAAGGTTGATCAAACCGATATTAGCGGCAAACCAATGGGCAAAACGTTAATTCATGCCGTTGCCATGCACCGTGCGTTAAAAGACAAGACGATGAATTGTTATTGGGTAATGTGTAATAACAATTTACAGGCGGCAGCGAATTTTAATGATGAGTCTTGGC
>JAGLBQ010000349.1 GCA_023146675.1 Cocleimonas sp.
ACTTCTTTGACAATATCCAGTGCAGAGCAGGGGGCTAATTCTTGTTTTAATTGTTGTTCAATGGCGAATACATTTTTCTGCCAGTCCGATTCAAGGAGTAAATCAATACTGGCATTGGCGACACTACAGGCAAGTGGGTTTGCCATAAAGGTAGGCCCATGCATAAGGACACCTTGCTGGTCTGCGCTGATTCCTTTAGCCACTTTGCTACTCGCAAGTGTTGCCGCTAGCGTCATATAACCGCCCGTTAAGGCTTTTCCTAGCACTAAAATATCAGGCTCTATTTCGGCTTGTTGGTAGGCAAATAGGCTACCTGTGCGTCCAAAGCCTGTCGCTATTTCATCGAGTATCAACAAGACATCGTGCTGTTTGCATAGTTGTCCCACTTGGCACAAGTATTCAGCACAGTACATGCGCATACCGCCTGCATTTTGTACCATTGGTTCGAGGATAACGGCTGCTATTTGTTGCTTGTTTTCACGCAGAGCGTATTCAAAATCCTCGATCATACTTGCTTGCCAGTCATCATCAGGCTTACAGGAGGGCGCTTCGACAAAAATACTCTGCGCCAGAATATGGGTAAACATCTCATGCATACCATTGACGGGGTCGCAGACTGACATTGCACCAAAGGTATCGCCATGATAACCATTACGCACCGTTAATAGCTTATACTTTTCTGCTTTTCCCTGTGCCACCCAATACTGCAATGCCATTTTAATCGATACTTCAACGGCAACTGAACCAGAATCAGCAAAGAAAACATGTTGTAGATTATCGGTAGTGAGATCGATGAGTTTCTTCGCCAGCTCTACAGCGGGGCGATGGGTCAAGCCACCAAACATCACATGCGACATGTTAGCAAGTTGATCCGTAATCGCCTGATTTAAACGCGGATGATTATAGCCATGAATACATGTCCACCATGATGACATACCATCCACTAGCTCTTCACCCGTTTCTAATGTGAGCATGACACCCTTTGCAGAGGCAACAGGAAAGACAGGGCTGGGGTTGATCATACTGGTATAGGGGTGCCAGATATGTTGTTTATCGTATGCGCAGAGTTCGTTGTTATTCATAGGCTTTACTGAGTGTGATGGGGTGGTGTTATATTTTCAGTATTGTAGAATACTAATTCCGTATGTTAAATTTCAGATGTGTTTTAAACTAATTAACAACTATCTTATTGTATTTATTAATATTGTAACATCCTCTAAAAACAAGGGTAAAAAAAGGTACGTGCTATGGAACAATTAACCGATCTTAAAGCAATTCTTCACTCCAAGCGTGCCAATATCTACTATCTTGAAAAATGCCGTGTGATGCAAAAAGATGGGCGGGTAGTGTATCTAACAGAAGAAAAGGTTGAGAAGCAGTATTGGAATATTCCTATTGCTAATACCACCTGCATTCTACTTGGCACAGGCACTTCTATCACTCAATCAGCAGTCAGAATGCTGGCATCAGCAGGGGTGTTAATTGGCTTTAGTGGCAGTGGTGGAACGCCTTTATTGGCGGCAAGTGAAGTGGAATGGTTCTCTCCACAAAGTGAATATCGCCCCACTGAATACCTACAAGGCTGGATGTCTTTTTGGTTTGATGAGAAAAAACGTCTGCAAGCCGCTAAACGTATTCAATTATTACGTTTAGACTATATGCAGCGCATCTGGAGCAAGGATAGAGACTTAAAAGCAGAAGGCTTTCATGTTGATGATGCTGATATACAAAACGCACTTACGCCTATCTCTGCTAAAATAGAGCAAAGCCTCAATGTCACAGAGCTATTGCTGGTAGAAGCCCAGCTAACCAAAAAACTGTATAAAATAGCGGTTAATCGTACCAAATTAAATGATTTTGTACGTGATCATAGTAATGCAGACGATGCCAATGCTTTTTTAAGTCATGGTAACTATCTAGCCTACGGACTGGCTGCGACAACGCTCTGGGTGCTGGGTATCCCTCATGGTTTTGCGGTACTTCACGGAAAAACTAGGCGTGGGGCATTAGTGTTTGATATTGCTGACCTCATCAAAGACACATTGATATTACCGTGGGCATTTATCTGTGCGAAAGAAGGCGCAACAGAGCAGGCGTTTAGACAGCAGTGTTTGCAGAATTTCACCCAACATAAAGCATTGGATTTTATGTTTGATGCGGTGAAAGAGTTGAGTAAACAATCCAATTAAAGCCAGTATCTAAGGCAAATCATCGATAAATATCACCATAAACTAAACAATCATTATGATCGTCACCTTTATCTCCCAATGTGAAAAAAAAGCCCTCAAGAAAACAAGGCGTGTGCTAGATGCTTTTGCTAATCGCATTGGTAGTAATACATGGCAAACCGTGATAACAAATGAAGGTTTACAGGCAGTTAAGAAGCTGCTTAGGAAAACGGCAAGCAAGAACACGGCGGTGAGTTGTCATTGGGTAAGGAGTCGCAATCGAATAGAAATGGTTTGGATTGTTGGTAATAGGGCTAAGTTTAATTGTGAAGGTTGTGTACCTGTTAATAGCACTAAGAAAACCATCATGAATACTCAATGGGAGAACGATTGGCAATATCTTCCGTTAATTAAAGCACTGTCGGCATTAGCGGCTTTGTTTCATGACTGGGGAAAAGCATCTGAGTTTTTTCAAACCAAGTTAAAACAAAAAAGAATTATTGGTGACCCCTTGCGGCATGAATGGATTTCTACTCTCTTTCTCAATGCGTTTGTTGCTAATGATAGTGACAGTGAATGGTTAGCGCGCTTAGCAAACGGTGATATTAATGAGAGTAGCCTAAAAGCTATCGACAATAAAAAAATAAGAAATCCGCTAGCAGGATTGCCTAACACGGCTAGTTTACTAGCATGGTTGATTGTGACGCACCATCGCTTACCTAATATTGGTGAAGAGTATAGCGGGACTCCTGTGAATAGTTTTAATGAACTATTTCAAGCAATTAATCAAACATGGGGGTATGAAAATAGCTGGGATGATGCAGAGTTTAAGAAAAACTTGGAGCGTTGTTTTGATTACTCCAAAGGCTTACCTAGTTATTCTAATGACTGGTTAAAACAGGCAAAAAAATGGGCCAATAAATTGCATGACTGTTTGGGATTAGTGGAAAAATCTATAGCAGATGGCAGTTGGCGCCTAGTTTTACATCATGCGCGATTAGCTTTAATGTTGGGAGATCATCATTACTCTTCCTGTGAGGCAGACAGTCACTGGAAAAGTGATTTAAAATTATTTGCTAATACTGATAGGAAAACAGGCAAACTAAAACAAAAATTAGATGAGCATTTAGCAGGTGTTATGGCTAAAGCATTAAAAATATCACACATGCTTCCAGCCTTTGAAAGCAATCAAGCAGAGCTGCCTCGTGCTTACGATATTAAAAAACTAAAACAAAAAAGTCCTAAAGAATATCGTTGGCAGGATATTGCCGTTACTACCATCAATCAGTGGCGTAAACAACAACCTAAAACACGCTCTTTTGATCAGTTTGGTTTTTTTGCGGTGAATATGGCAAGCACAGGAAAAGGAAAGACCTTTGCTAATGCCAAAATCATGCGTGCTTTATCACCTGATGAAGACAGTTTGCGTTATATTTTAGCCTTAGGATTGCGTGCATTAACCTTGCAAACAGGCGATGAATATCGAGGGCGTATTAAGCTGGATGAGACTGATATGGCGGTTCTTATTGGCTCACGTGCGGTACTGGATTTGCATCAGCGTAATAAAAAACAACAACAAAAGGCAATGCATGTAAGCAATGATGATATTGGCTCTGAATCTTTAGAGACCTTGATGGATAATGATATTGACTATGAGTCTGCACTTCCTGAGGGTATTTTATCGACCATTTTTACGAAGAACTCTCAAGGTAAACGTAATCGAAAATTTCTTTATGCACCGGTGTTAGTGTGTACTATTGATCATTTAATGGGTGCGACAGAAACAACGCGTGGTGGACGCTATATATTGCCAAGCCTACGTTTAATGTCTTCAGATTTAGTCATTGATGAGGTTGATGATTTTAATGGTAAGGATTTGATTGCTATTGGTCGCCTTATTCATCTTGCAGGCATGTTAGGGCGCAAGGTGATGATCTCCTCGGCAACCATTCCTCCTGATCTTGCTGAAGGATATTTCAATGCCTACCAAGCAGGCTGGGCTGTTTTTGCAACCAGTCGTGAGCGCAGTCATACCATAAGTTGTGCATGGATTGATGAATTTACGACGCAGATAAAAGATACAACTTGTGGTGAGATAGAACAAAAACAAGCAGAATTTCGGCAGAATCATCAAGACTTTATTAAAGCGCGTGTCAAAAAGTTAAAAAAAGAAACCGTTAAACGTAAAGCTGAGATTATTGACTGTCATTTTTTACTAGAAAATACCTATGAGCAGACAGTTTTAAAAAAGCATTACTACGAGACGATAAAACAAACGATTATTAAGCAACATCAACGCCATTATTTTGTTGATCAGCAAACCAAAACACAGGTTTCGTTTGGCGTGGTGCGTATGGCAAACATTCCACCTTGTATTGCACTGACTCAATATTTGGCAGAAACAGAATGGGCTAAGGATATAGAAATCAGAGTTATGGCATATCATTCGCAACAAATACTGTTGATGCGAAGCCTTCAAGAAGCCCATTTAGATAAGGTACTTAAACGTAATAAAGAGACTGATAACGAACAGCCTATTCTTAATGACTCGATTATCCGCAGTCACCTCAATCACAATAAAGCTAACAACCTAATTTTTATCCTAGTGGCAACGCCTGTAGAAGAAGTAGGGAGGGATCATGATTTTGATTGGGCAGTAATAGAACCCTCTTCTTTTCGTTCCATTATTCAGTTGGCAGGGCGTGTATTACGGCATAGAAAAATCCTGCCTGAAAAAGCAAATCTTGCGCTAATGCAATACAATTTAAAATCACTCACTCAAGAAGAAAAGCTGCCTGCCTACCATAAGCCAGGCTATGAAACGAAAGAGAATCATCTCTCTAGCCATAATTTAAGCAAATTAATTGATAGTGAAAAACTAGCAATTTGTGTGGATTCACAGCCCCGCATTCAGAGTTATATGACATTAGAACCCAGCAAAAGCTTAATTGACCTTGAGCATTATAGTATTCGTCAATTATTAACATCTTATAAAAATTTAGGCCCTGAAACACTGCAAGGCTGGTTGACAGGATGCTGGTGGATGACTGCATTACCCCAAGCATTTAACCGCTTTCGAGAAGGCTCTAAACGACAAAAAGTCTATGTTATACCTGAGGATAATCAATGGCTTTATGTTGAGAAAGAAAGTAAAAAAGGTAAGTTGGTTATGCCATCCCCTCAGACTTTATATAATATTAAAATGATTGCCTTATCCCATCAACAACAATCTAGATTATGGATACAGCGTGACTATAAAGAGAGTTTAGAGGAAATAGCAGAGCAGAAAGAAATCAGCGTGAGAAGTGCAGCATTACGCTATGGGGAATTGAATTTACCAACCTATGGAAAAAATGCCTTAGAGATTGAGTTTTATTATTACGATCAATTGGGGTTGGTAAAAATCTAAGTTTTATATTTTATGGAATGCCGACTTACAAGTAAAAATGTAAATCGACAGTTTCTAAGCTGCCTGTACGGCAGTGAATGAACGGGATGAGGACTGACTAAAGTACTCTAATTATATTTCTAAGCTACTTGTTCAGTAGTATTTTTCAATCAATACCTTTGCTGTCAATATTCATTACCTATGAAGCTCCTTGTCTTCTTTGTATATTAGTCTTAGCGAGGTACTACTGGGTAGTATACCCCTTATGTATTGGAGCTTACATATAAATTTAAATCCTATAATTAGAGAATTTTTGTATATTTTTTTATTTTAAAAATATTATTTTTATGATTTTTCATGCTGTATTGAAATGGTTTCTAAATTAGGTGGATTTTATGCTAGACCCAGCAATCAAAGATTTTCTTCAGGAAAGAAAAGAAGCACGCATCAAGGCTAAAACTAAAGCAAGGATGTCAGATGAAGAAAAAGCGGAAGTGATACGCGAGGCAAATGCAGCATTTGAGTTAAGCGCATGGCTTCCTTTTGAGGCAAAACGTGCGAAACAGATTGCAATTACGAGCCATCCTGCAAAATTTACCTATCCTTCTATTAAAAAAAATGAGGTGAGTTTCACAGCGCTTGAGGCAAAAAAAACAGCTGATGGATTTATTCGTACAGGCAATGTATCAGTTGAGGAGGATGGTTTTGGAGGGGCAGCAGGGTTGGCGGCTTATAAGTTTTTAACTCTACCATTAAGCGATGGGAAAACAGTATTAGCACATTTAGAAGAAGAGTCCGTAGAAATCCAACAACAATTAAATATTCCTGATACATCCTTTAGCGAGCTTAGAGAGCAATTTCTTGCTGTAAAATCCAGTGTGGAAACCGATATAACTCATGGGCGATTAAAACAAGTCTATTTTCCTGTAAAAGAGGATTATCATTTACTATCTATTCTCCCTCCTTCGGGGTTGATGTTTAAATTAAAAGAACGCATCAATACACTCAAAAAACAGGCGCGAGAAGAAAAAAGTAAAAAGCCTCATGAGCAACAAGAGTTTGCAGAGCTTTATAATCTTAGTGTGATTGGTTTCGGTGGTACTAAACCACAAAATATCAGCGTGTTAAATAGTAAGAACTTCGGACAGGCTTATTTATTAGAATCATTACCACCTGCACTGCAACAGCGTACAGTCACTTTGCCTAAGCATAGTTTTTTTACCAATACACTGAATCCGTGGCGTTATAAAGACAGCTTTCTGACCTTTCATAAACTGATTACTCTAGATTATAACAATGATAATATTCGGCGCGGCAGGGATAACAGCATTCACTTTATTATTTCTCAAGTGATTGAGCGCATGTGGGCAGTACGTCAAACAGAACAAGGATGGTCGAAAAGTGATGCATTTAGTCATTTGCCTGTGTACCAAAAACACTGGCTAGATAATGCGTATCTTAAAAGAAGAGAAGAGGATAGGGATTTACTGGATAAAATCACACGGGATTTAGCGCAGTGGTTTTTAGTCTCGTATAAAAAAATTATCAAGCATACGATTGGTAAAGAACACCTTGAACAACTAAAGCAAATTATTGATAGCAATAAGGAGGGGTTACGATGAAAACCAAACGTATTCTCACGATCCCCTATCTGAAAATTCACAATGCCAATGCCTTATCAAGCCCCTATACCGTTGGTTTCCCCGCCATGACTGCATGGTTAGGTGCCGTTCATGCTCTTGAGCGACAATTAAAAGCAAGTGCTTATCCTCAATTACACTTTAAAAGCATGGGAGTTGTTTGTCATCGTATTGATCTACAAACTTACAAAGGTAGAGGAGATTATGTGTATTCAATTATTGGCACAGGGAATCCCTTGGATAAAAAAGGCAATCGTCCCTCTTTTATTGAAGAAGCCCGCTGTCATTTAACGGTTTCATTCATTATTGAATACGATGGCTTAGGGTTAGCCGACAGAGAGCAGTTTAAAGAACATGTTGAGCATCAGCTTCAAAGCAAAATGAAAATAGCAGGAGGAGATATTTTAAGCTTATCCACTCCTGAGCTAGGGGATATAAGCAGCGAAAAAGAAGTGCAAAAACTAATGCGTCAACTTATGCCAGGATATTGTGTAATCGAACGGCGTGATTTAATGCAAACGGCAATGACTAAAGATCAAGATGCTATGGATGCCTTACTCACTTATTTGAAAATATTTAATACCCCTGAGAAAAATGATAAGGGTGATATTACATGGCGGCAGCATCGTCAAGAATTAGGCTGGATTATCCCCATTGCTACAGGCTTTCATGGCATTAGTGAACTAGGAAAAGCAGAAAATCAGCGCGATGAAAATACCCCACATCGTTTTGCAGAAAGCATTGTCACACTAGGGCAATTTGTTATGCCATATCGGATGAAAGATCTTGATAATATGCTATGGCATTACCACACTGATTTGGAAAACAACCTCTACTATTGCCAACAAAACAAACCATCAACTGAATTTTAAGGAAAAATAATCATGGCTAACAAAAGTAATATAGCATCCGTACTCGCCTTTGAGAAAAAACTGGTTCCATCGGATGGGTTTCTGTATGGAACAATATGGGATAACCGAACAGACAAAGAAAAAACAACACCTTTAAAACTACAAGAAAAATCAGTCCGTGGCACTATTTCAAACCGCTTAAAAGCAGCAATTAAAAATGACCCCTTAAAATTAAATGCAGAAGTAGAAAAACCTAATCTACAACGCGTTGATAGTTGTGCGTTAGGTATCGAGCAAGACACTTTAAAACTCCAGTTTACGCTTAAAATACTGAGTGGCGTGCAAGCCCCCTCAGCCTGTAACAACCAAGAATTTCATAAAAAATACGTGACTGCTGCCAATCAATATATTAAAGAAGAAGGCTTTACTGAGTTATCAAAGCGCTATGCGATGAACATAGCCAATGGGCGTTTTTTATGGCGTAACCGTGTTGGCGCAGAAAATATAGAAGTGGTTGTTAAGGTGCTCAATGCCAATTCAGATAAAAAATGGATCTTTGATGCGACCCACTTAACAACGCGCAACTTTGATAAGAGCAGTGCAGATATTGATGCCTTGGCAGAAAAAATAGCAGAATCACTCACAGGAGCAACTGATTTTCTCCTATTAGAAATCAATGCTTATGCGCAAGTGGGTAAAGCGCAGGATGTTTATCCAAGTGAAGAGCTAGTCCTCGATAAAGGCAATAGTAAAAGCAAAAAAAGTAAAATCCTCTATGCTATCAATGAGGTTGCAGGAATGCACTCTCAGAAAATTGGCAATGCACTGCGCACTATTGACACGTGGTATCCAGATTATGATGATGCCAATGTCGGGCCGATTGCTATAGAGCCTTATGGTGCAGTAACCAACCTTGGAACCGCTTATAGAAACCCAAAAGAAAAGGCAGATTTTTTTACTTTATTTGATAAATTTTCATTAGGTGAGTCGCTGGATAACAAACACGAAGAGCATTATGTCATGGCAGTGCTGGTGCGTGGTGGTGTCTTTGGTGCAAGTGGTAAAGACTAAAGGAGTTATAGGATGAAATCTTATTTAGATATTACATTGCTACCCAATGCTGATATTAGCCTCTATTTTTTATGGGAAAAAGTGTACCAACAACTACATCTAGCATTAGTAGAAAGACAACAGTCCAATAAAACAGTAAAAATTGGAGTCGCTTTTCCTGAATATAAAAGAGAAAAATTTCAATTAGGCAGTAAATTACGCTTATTCGCCCCTTCCAATGTAGACTTGGAAAAACTGAATATCAATAACTGGTTATCACGACTCAGTGATTATGTGCATATTACTTCCATTCGGGAGGTGCCTGATAAAAAAATAGAAGGCTATGCGTATTTCAAACGGGTTCAGCTAAAAAGTAATAATGCTCGACTAGCACGGCGTAAGGCAAAGCGTGAAGAGATAAGCCTTGATGAGGCACAGAATTTTTATCAACAATATAAAGAAGGTTATAGTCGCGCACCCTTTATCCACATAAAAAGTATTGGCTCAAATAAGCGATTTCGCTTGCTGATTGAAAAGGTTAAGGTTGATACGGCAGGGGGTAAAGCTATTTTTAGCACGTATGGACTTAGCTCAACCAGTGTTGTGCCTTTATTTTAACAGCCTGAATTTATAATTGTTTAATTCGCTCTTTAACATAACACGTTAGAAATAAATCCAATAAATCACCTTTTCAGATAATCTACTGAAAAGTGGATTTAGGTTATCCATCTTATGTGTTTAATTTTAGTTATGTTTACCCTTTTTTACCAATGTTTTTTTCTCTGAAAATAATGTCAATAAATACAATGAGATACGACTGGCTATAAATTCATTGGTATAAACTCAAAAATATATCTTAATTACTTGTTTTATCACTGAATAGTGTAGGATAATTGCAGTTCACTGCCGCACAGGCAGCTTAGAAAGAAAAATCGATTGTATTTCAGTATGCGGAAAAGTTCACTGCCGCACAGGCAGCTTAGAAATTCAATAAATTGGGAGAGCATCAAGCCAGACTGTTCACTGCCGCACAGGCAGCTTAGAAAGATAGCATTCAATGAAATATTCGATTTCGTGAGTTCACTGCCGCACAGGCAGCTT
>JAGLBQ010000035.1 GCA_023146675.1 Cocleimonas sp.
GCTTTTTCTAATGTTGCTTTATTCCACTGCATCCAATTAACAGGGTCATCGCCATGCATTGCCAGATAGGGGGAGGTATTATTTTTTAGGTCATTCGCGTAGGTACTGCTGCTGAAGAGCAAAATGGCAAAGAAGAAAAGGTGTGTAAACTGTTTCATCAAAATTAATCTCATAATGAATGATTGATTTTTGTGTTACTTCTAATTATAACGCGGAGAACTATTTTCTAGTTGCAACAAATCATTACGATAAATTTATTTGGGCTTAAATTTTATGAACTAATGGTTTACAGGGAGCGGTATCGCAATATTTATTTTGTAAAGATGCAGGTGTATAAAATGTTATGCCTTCTTTAAAAAAGCACTCACTAAAACGATACGTGTACCATTTACCCGCCCTTCAATATGCTTTGGATTATCGGTAAGTGATATATTCTTTACCATCGTGCCTCGTTTAGCGGTAAAACCTGCTCCTTTTACCACTAAATCCTTTATTAAGATGATAGTATCTCCCGCTATTAAGGGGTTGCCATTGCTATCTTTGGTCGCTTGCATTTCGGCGTCATCACTATTGTCATTATGTGTAGCTTCAGCCCATGCTTGAACCTCTGGCTCTAAGTACAACATGTCTAATAAGTCGTGCGCCCATCCCTCGGCTTTTAAACGATTCAGCATACGCCATGCCATAACCTGAATTGCTGGTTCGGGGTTCCACATACTGTCATTTAAACAACGCCAGTGATTGATATCAACACAGGCAGGATCTTCAATTTGGGCATGGCAGGTATCACAAATCAGAATACTTTTTTCAGCACTAGCATCAGATTCTGGTGGTACTTCATAGATATTTAGGTGTGTATCAGAAGTACAAAGTTCACATTTTGAATCACTGCGTTGTTGCAAGGTTTGTTCTATTGTCACTGTGTTTTTTGCTCCTGAGTTTGAGGGGATAATGTGAAATGATAATGTGGGCTAAACATTTATATTGATTTATAGAGTAAATCCCATACACCATGACCAAGTTTCAAGCCTCTATTCTCAAATTTAGTCAAAGGGCGGGAGTCTGGTTTTGTGGAGAAGGGAGAATCTGAAGTGCTTGCAAAATGTTCGCTTGCCTCCATCACCTCACTCATGTGCTCAGCATACGCTTCCCAGTCAGTTGCAAGATGAAAGATGCCGCCTGATATTAGTAGGGAATAAATCAGTTGTACAAATTCAGTTTGCACTATTCTACGCTTATTGTGTTTTTTCTTATGCCAAGGGTCAGGAAAGAAGAGTTGTACTGTATCAATAGAGTGTTTAGGAATTCGCCGTTTTAATACCTCCACGGCATCATCATGAATAATGCGCAGATTACTGAGCTCATATTCTTTAATTAGGTGTAATAATCTGCCGACTCCTGGACGATGAACTTCGATACCAAGAAAGTTACGTTCAGGAGCGGCTTTTGCCATTGTGGCGAGCGATTCACCATTACCAAAACCAATTTCAAGGGTAATAGGCGCTTCACGTTGAAATAGGTTTGTAAAATCTAGTTGGGTGTCAGCTATTTCAATACCATAGCGTGGCCAGAGATGCTCTAATGCGTATTGTTGACCTTTGGTAAGACGACCCTGACGCAAGACAAAGCTGCGAATAGGACGATTATTATTACTCATCTATAAATCCATTTGATTTTTCTTTCTTAATAGCAGACAGGTTGCCATTGATAGTCGCGCCTTGTTCCATTTCTAGCTCTTGATAGTGTACATCACCTTGAATAAGGGCAGTGGCTTTTAGGCTTAGGCGCTTATATGCAAATATATCACCAGAGACGCGCGTGTGAACGAGTATATTATCTGCTCTTATTTCCCCGTTTATTTCACTACCTAGTTCCAATACTAACGTACTATCGGCATTTTTAGTTGAAATAATATTGCCTGTTATTGAGCCAAAAATATGTAAACACCCAGAAAAAAACAGGTCACCCGTTAGTTTGGTATCCTTTCTTAGGACGGAGTGTAGAAGGTCGTCTTCTTGATACTGAGGAGCGTCTGTTTTTTTCATTGTGGTTTCTGATAAATTTCAGCATTTAGGATGCTGATTATGCCCTTTTAAGTGTTTTATTTCTTTGCATAGGGAGGAGATAGTATCATCGCGAATTTGTAGATCGTCCATAAGAACATTGAATTTCTCTTGCAAATTGATGTCTTGTTTTTTATCGCCTACTGGGATATTTTTTCTTTTGTTTAGTGCTTCATGAGCAGATTTTAGTTCCAGATTTAATGCCACTTTTTCATCAAAACATCGATTGAGTCGGTTTTTTAAAGCAAGTTGTTCCCCTTGAGTTGCATCAATCGTGGGGGTAGCGTTTGCAATTGCTTGTTTTGTCTTTAGTTTACTCAACCACCCCCCCAATAAAACCCCAATAGAGAGTGCGATAATTAATAAGAAGGCCATTTCCAAAATTAAAAAAAGCATTGTTTTTCCTTTAGCTAGCTTGATTTCCATTCAATAATTGGCTATACCCAATTAGTAATAGAAAATATGCAACTGATATACCATTCATAAATCTATACTTGGACACATTATTAGAACATGGGTATAGTGAATGTATCTCGAAAGAACAGGTCTTTAAATGGCAAGTCCATTTAGACGATACTTTTAATAGTAATTGACGTGAACCAACTCTACAAGGTTAAAGTTAGGTAAAATGGCCACCAAATCTTCTTTATTTCCTAACTCATCTCAGATGAGTTATTCCTTTGGACTCGCTGGCGAAAGGCATATACAGATAGATGAAGGTTATGATCCTGTTTCTGCTTGGCGTGCATTATCTCACCACGTTGTTCGTTATCCTCGTGATTTACGTGCGCATGCACAGCGTATCTTACTAGGTCAGCATAACAACGATGTTTCTAGTTTCCTTCCAGGTTCTTTGCAGGATTTATTTTTAATTCTAGAAAATAATGGCTATGCGCTACGCAAGAATTTATTGGACTTATCAAAGCAACATCTAACAGAGCAGGATGTCAGCTTTTTTACGCACTGGATAAAGCAAAATGCGAAAAATGATAAAATGCATCATTGCTGGCGAGCAGGTTCCGTGTTAAGTACAGGTAGCTGTGGCGGAGAGTCATTATTAAATCAGCAAAAACAAAATAAAGAATCAAGTACCGCAACGTATACCGATGTCCTAGAGGAGGCTAGATCCTGTTTGGATTATGGGCAGTTAGATGTCGCACAACAATTGCTGGAAGATGAAATACTGAAATCTCCAGAGTCAAAAGAAATAGAACAAGAGTTATTAACGATTTATCAACATAGCAGAAACAAAGATCAACTTACTGCTCTAAGCAAGAAGCTAGTAGCGCTAGGTGTCACTCTCTCTGAAGAGTGGGTCGAATGCCAACAAAACTCAGTCACTTGGGGTGAATAATAATAAAATGAGTCATTTTTAATGTTTAGTAAATCCTCGCCAAGACCATTAATTGTTGAATTAATGGATATAAGCAAGCAGAATGAGGCTATATTAAAATTCTTTATATCAGGGGTAGGAAATAAAGTATTTAGTATAGGCACTTCTTCCGAAGTTGAAGCATATATCGTCGACTATGATTTTCCAGGTGCTAAGGCACACTGGGATGAAGAGCAAGTTGCTGATAAACCACGTATTATTTTGTCTACTGATAATCCACAGGCAGATAATTCAGTGTGGGTAGGTAAACCTCTATCGTCTAAGAAGCTTATTGAAGCCGCTTCTGCAATAAAGGATATACTAACAAAATCACCATCAGTAACGTCATCAACCTCAGCTAGTGATGCTGAAAATTTGAGAAATGAAGTAAAACCAAAGAAGCCTGATGGGAAAGCAGTCACTCTAGCAACTGAAACGTTAGTTCCGAAGAAAAATACGACAACAGAGAAGGTGACAACGGCGACACTGGTTTCTTCTGGGCAATCAGTAGATGATAATATTGACACTGTTACTAGTAAAAGCAAAGACTTTATTGGAAGGTCAATTAAGTCAGAAAGTAGTTTGTCCCATATAGCCGTAGGAAAACTAAAGTCAGAACAAGTTCCTAAAAAAGAGCCCATTAACAAGCCAAAAACAAAAGAACAAAAAGCAGAGGAAGTTGCTCGACGGGAAATGCGTTGGAAGGAACTCTGTGGAGAAAATAATGATACAAGTACACATCAGGCTGATGAGTTACGCTATGTTCCTGAAAATTATTTTATTGGGAAGTTGACTGGCGCGGTACGTTTAGCCAAGCAATCACAGCAAATTGTAGAGATTCAAGCAAATCCATATTCTATCTATATTTTACCTAATGAACATCTGATTTTCACTAAGCTAGGGGTTGATAGTGAGCGCTTTATAAAATTTTCTCATGATAAAATTCAACAAGGGGAGATGAATATTCATATATTGAGCAGTATCGAAACTGGGAAGCTGGAATTACAAATGAATCAACAGCCCGAACATATTCACAGTTTAGAATCCTATCTTTGGACAAGTAGTTTGTTGGTCTCAAAAGGGCGAATACCTGCAACAATGGATATAGATAAAAAGACGGCATTGAGATATTGGCCAAGCTTTGCACGTATCGAGGCTTTTCCGTACAGCATGAGAATTGCAGCTTTGTGGCATCACTCCCCTGATACACTAATAGAAATGGCAACAAAGTTGGCAATACCACAGCGCTATGTATTTGCCTTTTATAATGGTGCTGATGCTTTGGGCTTAGTTGAGCATGACCCTAAGAAGGTAAAGAAGCAAATAAAAGCCAGTCCTAAGAAAAAGGGTGGTGGTTTAATTTCACGCTTGTTTAAGCGTTTATTAGGGGGGGATCCATCATGAGCGTTGTGAATAGAAAAATTATATTTACAGGTCCTGTCGGATCTGGAAAAACAACCGCCATCGTCTCAATTAGTGATATTGCACCTGTTACCACCGATCAAAATGCCTCAGATATGACGCAAAAACGCAAGCGTAATACCACTGTTGCTATGGACTATGGTGTTATCAATGTCAGTGAAAATGAACGTGTGCACCTCTATGGCACTCCTGGGCAAGAACGATTTGACTTTATGTGGAGTATTCTGACGAAAGGTGGTATTGGTTTAATCCTATTAATGGATAATACACGGCAGGATCCATTTCAAGATTTGAAATTTTATACAGGGGCATTCAAAGAGTTTATCGATGAGCAACGAATGGTTGTGGGCATAACCAGAATGGATTTGCAGCGCACTCCAAATATCGATGATTATAGGAAGTGGTTGGATGAATTAGGATATTCTGCACCCGTTTTTGAAATTGATGCGCGTTCAAGAAAGGATGTTTCAGTATTAATTCAAGGGCTACTTTTATCCCTAGACCCAGGAGTATCTTAGTAATGAGCAACTATGTTCCCCAACAAGATCTTTATTTAGGCGTAACACCTGCAGGTTGTTATTATGCCGCTCAAGATGATAAAGATGAGCCAGGACGGAACTTTTTACATAATATACTACGTCAATTAGAGACCCCTTTGTTTAATGTAAAAGTAGCTTGTGCTTTTAGTGGTTTAAAGAAAAAAAATGCACTGGAGTTTGTTCACTGGTTGCAGGATGCTGGCTTTATTTATGGAACAGAAGATCCAGAAGATGCACCGCAAGATTCTCTTGAGATTCTTCTTCCAGACAAGCTGAAAACACTTTCGGATGAAGGTAAAGCAGTCCTAGCAGGGTCTCAAGGTTTATACCTTGGAGCGGCAGGTTATCCGCATGAAGTTGCGGAAGAGCTTGCGGCAATGAGCGCAAATTTAAGCAATGTATATCAGCATCACGAGTCTTTATTGCGCGGCAATTTGGGATATAGACAACAGGCATGGGGATTAGTGGATTCATCAGGTAATAGTAAAGTGGGGTTTTGGCCGATACATATTGGTGATGACTACTTTACATTAATTATTGCTGGCATGCCGCAACTTAATCAAGATAGTTTTAAAGAGGTTATATGGGCTCTATCAACACGTTACGATATGAGATGATATACCCTAATTTTACAATATATTACTTTATTTAACAAAGGAAATACTTATGCGTTCTGAAATGCTGAACTCAATTTTAAGTGACTTAAATGGCTCAACAGCGGATATAGAAGCGTCAGCCGTACTTTCTACTGATGGACTAATGATGGCGTCTGTACTGCCAGCGGGAATGGACGAAGACCGGGTTGGTGCAATGAGTGCCGCGATGCTGTCTTTAGGTGATAGAACAGCAGAAGAGCTAGGGCGAGGCGCTTTGGAACAGGTGCTTATCAAAGGTGATAATGGTTATATTTTAATGACCCACGCAGGGCATGAAGCAGTGCTTACCGTCTTAGCAAAATCAAATGCAAGATTAGGATTGATTTTTCTGGATGTAAAAAGAGCTGCTGAAAGTACTGCTAAGATTTTATAATTCTGATGGTTTAATGAACAAGCTATGTTAGCAATAACGTGTAGCCATGGGGGAATGATAACCGTCGCATACAACAGCAATTACTAGCTGGCTTAGAAGGATTTTCAAACCTTAAAGCATAATTAAAGCATAAAAATAATAATGGTCTTTATTATAAGTACCTCCTAGATATGCAGGGATACGATTTGGAATTTAATCAGCGGAAAGTATGTAATGCGCACACAAAAGCGTGGCAATAAAATAATGTTTATAACTAACAAACGTATTATTCAAATATTCTTTTTAATCCCAGTGCTTCTTCTTGGATTATTAGTAGCGCCCGCCAGTTATGCCGAAAATACTACCAAAGCTACCTATGGTCCAATTAAAGGTAGCGATACATTGGGGAGAATTGTTTCGCGCAACTATTCTGGTTCAAATCTATCGAAGCAGCAAATTATGACAGGGATTTTACGTGCCAACCCTGAAGCTTTTATTGGTGGGAATATTCACTTCTTACTGAGAGGAGCGACTCTTCGTTTACCAACTGAAAATTTAATAGCAACCATTGATCAGCAACAAGCAAAGAAAGTAATAAAAGAACATTATCAGTATTTTAAACGAGGTAAAACGGGTAATTTTAAAATAGAGCCGTTAGATAACTCAAGTGCTAACACAGATACCGTTGATTTTGAAAGGGATGCGACGATAATTCTTGGGGGAAAATTAGAGAATCATACACAAGAACAAGATATATCCCCAGCTAAAACCATACCTCCTGAAGAAATAAAGAATAATCCTATTATAAGCACCAGTCCTCAGGTAGAAAAAGTAGCTCCAAGTCGTGCTGATAATAGCATTAAAGATATTGAACTTGAGTCACTAAAAATTAAAATTTCCCAATTGGAAAAAATTCTTTCCAGAAGAGGGTTACCTGATGATTCTACTAGTGCTAATGATGAAATTTCAAAAGAATTAAAAAATACGCTAAAAACCCAAAAAGCTAAAATAGATCTATTAGAGAAAGAAAGAAATAGTAAAAATGATGAATTAGGTCAGCTACAAACAAAAATTACAGCGCTTGAAACATCTCTAGAGAAGATGTCGCAGTCCCTATCTGATAATACAATAACAGAGGGAACAGCGGATGCTAAAGATGAATTTATTGTCAAATTAAAACAACAAAATGAAACATTAAAAAAGAAACTTAGCTCATTGCAAACAGAGTTAGAGCAAAAAGCGGCAGAGGTAGTTTCGCTTAGCGATGAAATTAGCCAATCAAAACAAAAAATTAGCAACTTAGAAACCAAGTTGTTGGATAGCGATAAAGAAAGTGCCAAGCTTGATCAGCAAATATTAGACATGGAAGCTAAGCTTGCCAAAATAAGACAAGAACCTGCTAGAAATTTAACTACAAATGAAGTTAATAACACAACATCAAACTTTGGAATGTCTCCTTGGGTTTGGTTGTTACCTGCGCTATTTTTACTTTCTATCCTAGCTTATCTATTTAAACGTTCTTTTTATCAACCTAAAAAAGCGTTAGTCATAGATGATGATACTGTAAATTATAATTTACAGAATGAAGAAACACTTGTTGATAAAACCAATGAACAGCTCTATCAACAAAAAGAGTCCAATAGAGCAGAAGCAATAGCATCTGTTCCTGATATTATTAGCTCTGCAAGTGAAGAAGAGTCTGTAGAAGCCTCGATTAAGCTTGATATTGGAAAAGCTTACCTAGATATGGATATGTCCGATGCAGCAATTGAAATACTAGAGGAAGCTTACGAAGAAGGTAGTGAAAAACAGCGCCTAGAAGTACAAGTTCTATTGGAAAAATTAGTATAAATAAATAGTAAGCAAGGCTAAAGCCATTAATTCTATACAGTGTAAACCACATTTTTAGTATTTCGGAAAACAAGGTTTCAGAAAAAATATGATAAATATCAGTTTCTTACAGCAGGTTATCATGTTTCATTCAACTATAAATAATTTATTAAAGTCTTTAATCAACGCTTCAATAAAGCGATCCAGCGCCAAATATTCAAGATACTTGCCAGAGAAGCGGCAACATAAGTTAAGGCCGCTGCTTTCAGAATTCTTTCAACGGCGGCATGGTCTTTTTCTTCAATATAATCTTGTTTGAGAATAGGTAGTGCTTTGCCAAAGCTAGCATCCCATTCGACAGGCAGTGTAATCAAGTGAATTAATGCGGAGCCTGCGATGGTGGCTAACCCAGCTAATGCCAGTAACATGCCCACAATTGGACTGCGAGTCACAATCATAACTAATGGCATCACAACCATCATAATGGAGCCTAGTTTTTCAATTTTTTGCGCTGTTTTGATTAAGCGTGTACGTAAGATTAGTTTGGCTTCTTTATTGTGATGCTGAATAGCATGGCCAACTTCATGCGCTGCAACAGCAACGGCAGTAAGTGAATTATCATTATAATTATGCTTCATTAGCCTGACCGTTCTACTTTCAGGATCATAATGGTCACCGTGTTCAGTTATTTCTACCTCAACCTCTTTCATTTCAAAACGATCCAATAAATGCCGTGCCAATTCTCCGCCTGTGCCAGGAATATGATCTTGCTTTTTAGCATAGCGCTTGAAGGTATGTTTAGCCCACCATTGTGGACCGAATATGAGTACGATAAAGAACAGAATGAGGAGAATAATAATAGGCATAGTAATATCACTGTGGAGGTTCTAAAATTTAGATTAATTTAGTGGCCGTTGTGTAGCAAGAATCAAGCACCTGTTGTGTTAATGCCTCATCATTTAATGCTCTTCCAATGGCGACACCCCCAATAATCATGGCGGTAATTGCCAGCATCTTCTCTTTGTCACAAGGAGAGTATGACCTCGTATAATCAAGCATTCTTTTATTCATGCCTACATAAATATCAGAGTAAGTGCTACGAATAGTAGAATCACGTAAAGCAATATCAGTTGTCAAAAAAGCAAGGGGGCAGCGAGTAGTAGAGGCACCTTTGACATGATGAGCGCTTAAATATTCCTGTAATAGTTGTTCAACCCACTCTTTATCGGAGAGATTATTATCTTTTGGTTTTAAGAGTGAGCTATTGAGAGTTGAGTAGGAAATAGATTCCTTATACAGATTTTGTTTACTTGAAAAGTGAGCATAAAAAGCGCCTCTTGTCATGCCAGCATTCTTCATTATTTGGTTAATAGAAACATTCTCAAATCCGTGCTCAGTAAATAAATTAAAAGCACTTTCTATTATTTTTTTCTTACTTTGTTTTTTATGTTCTGCTGACAGAGGCATCGCTAGGCTCTAAATATGATGTTGAACATATTATAATAGCAAATATGATAAGGCTTTTAAACTTATGGAGAAGGCTATGAGCCAAATTATAATTTTCTATCCCATCATAGGAATGGTTTTTCTTACTTTTGTCATCGGGATTAAAATGTTAGCGTCAAGAATTAAAGCAGTAAAAGAAGATAGGATGAATCCAGCCTTTTTCTTACTGAATCGAGGTGCGAAACAGCCTGAGTATTTAATAAAAGTATCTCAGCATTATGAAAATTTATTTGAATTACCCGTGCTATTTTATATAGTCATTATCCTTATTTATATAACGAATAATGCGGATTATCTGTATTTAAGCCTAGCAATCGTATTTGTCTTTATTCGATATGTGCATGCTTTTATTCATATAACTTACAACAATCTTACACATCGCAGGAATGCTTTTCTTATAGGCACAGTACTTTTATTTATTCTTTGGCTGAGGTTTTCATACCAAGTAGTCATGTTGGAATAGCAGCATAATAGCTTGGTTTTTATAGATTCCCTTATGCTATGATTCATCCCCCTGTTAACTGTTAAGAAAGTCCTATGAATGAGCGCACAGCAACGGTACAACGCGATACACTAGAAACCCAGATTAGTGTCACTATCAATCTTGACGGCGCTGGAAAAGCACGTTTTAAGACCGACATTCCCTTTTTAGATCATATGTTAGAGCAAATAGCGCGTCATGGTCTTATCGATATAGAGCTTGAAGCTATGGGGGATCTGGATATCGATGCACACCATACGGTTGAAGATATTGGTATCAC
>JAGLBQ010000350.1 GCA_023146675.1 Cocleimonas sp.
TGAAAGATTTCATCAATAGACTGTTCCAGTTCTCGCTCGATAATCTGACGTGCTAGTTGCGTAGAAAAAGGGGGAACATTGTCCTGCAATTTTGCTAATTCATCAGCAATATCTTCATCTAACATATCACGGCGTGTAGAGAGCATTTGACCTAGTTTGACAAAGACAGGTCCTAAATCTTCTAATGCTAAACGAATTTGCTCACCACGAGAAATAGGCTTTTTCTTTTTCCAGTTCCAAGGCGATAAATGATAGATAAAGCGAAATTTTTTAAGTGCAGGAAGAGAGTAAAACAGATCGTCCAACCCATGACGAATCAGGACACGATTAATTTCAATCATGCGCAAGGTTTGATTGACTATATTCATTTATTTATTAGTAACATCCTTTTAAGGCAGATTGCCATGATGATAGATCTACCGTTTAAGCGGTCGTTTAAACATCTTCGTCATTTCCATCCGTTTTAGCAGAATCCCTACTAAAACGCTGCGGGATGAAGGGGCATGACAACCCATTGTGTGAATCTCCCTTTTTGATGAACTGATTCAACTTTGCTTCTAAACGGTCAACACTCATGCGGAGTTCATCAACTTCATCGAGATAATGATTCACCTCTTCCTCAGCTGGCGTTAATTGTGCTTCCTCTGTTAAGTACTTAGCTGTATTTTCTCGCATGTTTAAATGTTTTTCTTTCAGCCATTCACTACCATCATGTGTCACTTGAGCGGCATGATCCGCGATGACATCACCCACAAAATTTGACAGTAAGCCTTCCCAATCAATATCAACTTCGCTAAGAATACGGCTAAACTCCGCACCCAAATGTGTATCACCTTCAATACTAGCATCACTATCCAATAAGGTCTTGCCTGAGTTACTGGATGTTCCAAGGCGCATTAACGTCATTGGTGCGCCTTTGATGGTGGTATCAGGCTCGCCTTCATAATTGCCCATTACCGCAATATCATTTTGATTAGGCAAAAAATAAAGTTTTAACTCCAAGCCACTAATATGCAGACAGATAATCTTACCTTGCATATTATTGAATTTGGGCAGGGTGTTGCCATCCAGTGTTAGCCAAGCATTTAATGAAGTTTCAATGCTAGCCAGTATGCTCGTTGATAATTGCATTGTGTCTCTAGAATTTGTAGCCAGTATGGAGCGCAACAATACCGCCTGTCATATTGTGATACGCGGTGCGCTCAAAGCCTGCATCGTCCATCATCCCCTTTAAGGTTTCCTGATCAGGATGCATACGAATTGACTCCGCCAGATAACGATAACTGTCTTCATCATTCGCGACTAGTTTGCCAATGAGCGGCAACAGTTTGAAGGAATACTGATCATAAACAATATCCAAACCAGGCACCACAGGCTTCGAAAACTCAAGAATCATTAATTTACCGCCTGGCTTTAAAGTACGCAATATAGAACGTAAGGCAGCATCTTTATCGGTCACATTACGCAACCCAAACGCGATGGTAATGACATTAAAATAGTTATCAGGAAACGGCAGAGATTCAGCATTTGCCTGCACATATTCCATATTGCCCGCAATCCCCATATTGATTAATCGCTCACGCCCATTCTCCAGCATAGAGCCATTAATATCGGATAAAATCACCTTACCCTCTTTGCCAACAATACGAGAAAACTTTGCTGCCAAATCCCCTGTTCCACCTGCCAAATCAAGAATAGTATCGCCACTTTTTGCGCCTGATGTTTCAATGGTGTACCGCTTCCATAAACGATGCACACCTGCTGACATCAAGTCATTCATGACATCGTATTTATCCGCAACCGAGTGAAACACATCAGCCACTTTATTCGCCTTCTCCCCGACAGGGACTTGCTGGTAACCAAAGTGTGTGGATTGTTCTGAAGTTTTATTTTCCATGGGTTAATTCCTGATGAACCTGATTAGCGCATTGTAACAATCTTATGGTGTTTTATGCTATAGAGACTATCACTTAAATAATTTGCTACAAAATTAGCACAAATGATAGTTTGCTCTATAAGACCACTCTTCACTCTATCAGCAAATATCCCGCTTTAATCCACGCTTCACATGAATCAATAACAGATTCGGTAAAAACTTAGTGTTACTACAAAATAGTAACTCGTCATCCGCAATTATAAAATAACATGGAGATTCGCGTGAGCAGACTCTTATCTAAAGCCCTTTTAGGGATAGCAATCATGGCAGTAATTACATTCGTGTATATAGCCCAGGCAACTGCCGAGAGCAAAGCCCCACAAGATAACTCTGAACATAACAACGATATGAAAGAAGTCATTAAAGCTGTATCAAAGAAAATAGGCACACTAACCAAAAAAGGTGCTGACAATAAGAGCACTGCTGTGTTTTATGGCGCTAATTTACCGACCCATATACTGTCACAATATAAACGCATTATTGTGGAGCCTGATAACGTAAAACAAAAAGAGCTATTAGCATTGACCTCTGAAGGGAGTCGTGTATTTGCCTACGTTAGTATTGGTGAAGTAAACCCGAGTAGGAAATGGTATAAAAAAATCAAACCTGCTTGGGTGCTCGGTGATAACAAAATATGGGATAGTAAGGTGATGGATTTAGCATCATTGGGCTGGCAAGATTTTTTAGTTGATACGGTTGTGAAAAAATTATGGGACAATGGCTATCGCGGACTTTTTCTCGATACAATGGATAGTTTTTATATCTTTGCAAAAGACAAAAAGCAACAAGAAAAGCAAACCGACGCGTTAACCGCATTGATGAAAAAAATAAATAAACGCTATCCCGAAATGCGTTTTATTTCTAATCGAGGTTTTGAAGTCCTGCCAAGTATAGGCAAACAACTGGAAGCTGTTGTTGCAGAGTCCTTATATGCAAGCTGGGATAATGGTAAAAAAATCTATAAAGAAACCCCTGCAAATGATCAAGAATGGCTGCTCAATAAACTAAATGGAATCAAGAATGATCTCTCGGTTGATATCATTATTATTGATTATGCAAAACCAGGTGATCGCACTAAGGCAAAACTCATCGCTGATAAAATCACCAAACAAGGATTTATCCCATGGATATCTATCCCCTCTTTAGACTTAGCAGGTGTTGGCAGTATAGAACCTACACTCGATACCTACCTGCTATTAACAGATAGTAAAATAGATGGACACAATCCTCTCAAGCTAAAAAAATACCAAAAACTGGTGGAAATGCTTAAGGGAAAAAATAAAAAGCTTAAGGTTCATGATATTCGACTCGGCATGCCATTAGGACATATGCCTGGATGTTATACTGCCATTATCAGTGCACTCCCCTCCGATAAACAATCAAAAGCCTATATTGCTTGGTTAAAAAAACAAAAGGAAGAAGGGGTGATTCTGAAGCGTCATCCCTAACGGAGTTCTAAGGACTAAGAATTCAATAATAAGGACTCAAGCTAACGAGTAACGACTAATCAAATGGAGTTTATATTGACAGGGAAGAACAAAAACACGAGTGTTAATTATGCAAAATGTAACGACTATACAAAAATTATTTAATCTGCGAATACTCTTTCTAATAATAATAATTATAGTGTTATTGCTCCTTGCTCTATTCCCATGGAAAACGGCAACCTATATGAAGCAGCAAGATCCCAACGTGCTTCGAGAGCAGTTCTCTAGCCCTGCCAAAACAAAATATCACCA
>JAGLBQ010000351.1 GCA_023146675.1 Cocleimonas sp.
CATCACCCGCTTGTTTTGCAAGGTGCTGATATGAAGACGACTAAGCGCAGTGAAATCTCTCCCGCCAGCGCATGGATGACATTGCAATCACTATTAGATGTGACGCGCCCAGATGAGTCAGGCTATTGGCGTAATTTTAGTAGTAGTCATAAAATTGCATGGAAAACAGGGACTAGTTTTGGACACCGAGACGCATGGGCGGTTGGAACCACGCCACGATATAGCGTGGGTGTTTGGGTTGGCAATGCGGCAGGCGAAGGGCGACAGGAATTAACGGGGTTAAAAGCAGCAGCACCGATTTTATTTGATGTGTTTAATCGCTTATCATTAAAAAATAACTGGTTTGAAAAACCACTCGGGCAAATGAAAAAAATAAAAATTTGCAACGATGATGGTTTTTTAGCAAATAATAATTGCCAAGCAACCCCTTATTGGATCCCAAAAAATAGCCATTTTGATAAAATAAGCCCGTATCATCAGCGTATTCATGTCGTTGAGGTTGACGGTGAACTCAAGCGTGTGCATAGCCAATGTGAGTCAGTCAGTAATATGCAACACCTATCATGGTTTGTATTACCACCTGATCAGGCGTTCTATTATCAGCAAACCCATGCCAATTATAAACCGCTCCCAGAATGGCGTGAGGACTGCAAAACACAACAAAGCCGCATTGCTGCTAATAACCCCATTCGCCTCATCTATCCTCGTAACAATACACAAATCTATATCCCCACTGATTTAACAGGTGAGCGCAGTAATGTTGTGTTTAAAGCGATTCATAGTGATAAAGAAAAACGGCTTTATTGGCATATTGATAATCAGTTTCTAGGCACTACGCAGTTATTTCATCAAAAGGCAGTGTATTTGAAAGCAGGTGAACATACGGTGGTATTAGTTGATGAAGCAGGCAATAGGGTTAAGCAGAAATTTGTTATTTTGCAAAAGTGATTTTTATACAAAAATAGCGGATACTTAATAAACCCCGCTATTAAATGAGACACTGATATGCATAAACTTTCTACTTTCGTTCTACTGAGCCTTTTTATGATGAGCACATTAACGGCTTGTTTTGATGAAAAAAAAGAGCCTGAGAAAAAGGTTGAACGAGCGCTAGAATATGATCAATTTGGCAATGAAGTACTCTATACGGCAGATGGTGAGAAAGAACTAATTGATGAAGATTGTGATTAAATCCTCTGATAGGTAGGTTTGTATTGTTTTGATGCTATCTCTTAGTCAAAATTTTTGATGGAATACGTTTGAATTACTCGCATGAGTATTGAGAGAGGCATCTTTTGATAAATATTTTTGAAGTCTCACAAAGATGCAAAAAACACCTTTGTGAGAAATTTTTTATTTAAATGAATAATGAGTAAGCTAAACCAACGATTGCACTGGCAGCGATCACAGTTACCACGCCTATTTTAAAGCGCATCATGGCAATAAAAGCGATGATACCAATCAACAAGGCAAGCCAATCCATATTGGAGATGATTTCAGTAACGCTATCTGTAAAGCCATTGGGCCAAAGTACGTGATAGGCAAAGAAGGCTGCTAGATTCAAAATAACACCGACTACGGCAGCGGTAATGCCTGTTAGGGGGGCGGTAAACTTTAAATCATTACGCGTTGCTTCTATTGCAGGAGCACCTAAGAAGATAAACAGAAAAGAGGGGAGAAAAGTAAAGAAGGTGACAACAGTTGCCGCGACTATCCCTGATAGTAGTTGCGAGCCTGCACCAAAAATTTCATTTGTCCAGCCACCCACAAAACCAACAAATGCATTGACCATCACTAAGGGCCCTGGTGTTGTTTCACCTAATGCTAAACCATCGAGCATTTGGGTTTTATCGATCCAGCCATGTTCTACACCACCGAGTGAAATATAGGGTAATACGGCATAGGCACCACCAATGGTAAGCAAGGCAGCTTTGGTAAAGAAGTAACCCATTTGTGTCAAGGTGCCATCCCAACCGTATTGACTATAGAGATAGCCCATTACACTAAAACCAAGCAATAAACCAACCGCTAAAAAGCTTAGGAATCGACTCCATTTAAAGCGTATATATTCTGGCGCAGGGGTATCATCGTCTATAATTGCAGCGCCATAGGAATCTTTACCTGAGGAGCTGTGATGTCCGCCTGCTTTAAAAGTATCGGGTAAAAAACGGGAGCCAATATAAGCAAATAAGCCTGCGACGATAATAATAAGGGGAAAAGGAACATGAAAGGCAAAAATAGCAATAAAAGCGGCGATTGCCATGCCTCGTAATATATTGTTTGGGAGTGCTTTGGAGCCTATACGATAGGCTGCAAAGAGAATCAGTGCGGTCACAGCGGGTTTAATACCGTATAAAATCCCTGCAACTGCGGGTACTTCGCCAAAAGCGAGATATGCCCATGTTAGACCAATTAAAATAAATAAAGACGGTAATACAAACAATACCCCTGCGACTATGCCACCGCGTACACCGTGCATTAGCCAGCCGATATAGGTTGCTAATTGCTGTGCCTCAGGGCCTGGCAATACCATGGTGTAATTTAAAGCGTGCAAAAAGCGTTGTTCAGAAATCCAGCGTCTTTTTTCAACCAGCTCTTGATGCATCATGCTGATTTGTCCTGCAGGACCACCAAAGCTGATGAATCCTAATTTTAGCCAGTACATTAACGCTTCCATAAAGGGAACAGGTGCTGGTGCTATTGATTTGTCCAATTCAGTTGTAGACATTATTGTTACTCATTTTTGTGAGCAACGAAGAATGTCATAAATGAAAGGCTTATACAAAAGTTTCATTAGGCTCAAATCTACAGATAGAAGTACCATTTTTGTTCTCATGTCTTAAATTCTATTTTTCAATTAATCGAGATTAAGCAATCCTTCTTTTTGATCATATACAAGCAAGGCTTTGATGCTTTTAGAGGCTTCTAAATGGAAACTTAGGTAACATTAGATTGAATATCTAATAAGGAGGATATAGACATAATACAGGAAGTTACTTAGTGTCCTCCAACTAACTATTCATAAAAAATGGAAAATGGAGAATACTATGACTAAACTAAAAGCAGCCCTCTTAGATGAAGCCACTTTTAATGCAAATGATCTGAATATGGAGCCATTACTTGCTCTCTTAGAAAGCTGGACACGTTACCCCTCAACGACATTACAACAACGTGCGACACATCTGGAGGGCATTAATATTGCGGTCGCTAATAAAGTTAAGTTTGATAAAGCATTGCTTGAAAATCTGCCTGATCTAAAGGTTATTTTACTCACAGCCACAGGTATGGATAATGTCGATAGAGAAGCTTGTAAGCAGTTAGGAATTGCCGTTTATAATGTTACCGATTATTGCACTGCTTCGGTTTCACAGCATGTTTTCTCTTTAATTTTAGCACTATCAACCAACGTGCTGGCTTATCAAAAAATGACACAAACAGGTGCGTGGTCACGTAGTGATCATTTCTCTAGCCTCAAATTTCCTATTCAAGAACTGGGCGGTAAAACGCTAGGTCTGATTGGTTATGGTGCATTAGCGAAAGGTGTTGAAAAGCTAGCTAAAGCCTTTGATATGAAAATACTGATTGGGCAGCGCGCAGGATCAAAGATTGCTACTGATGGTCGTGTATTAATCAATGAGCTACTCCCGCAAGTTGATGTGCTTAGCATTCACTGCCCTCTAACGCCTGATACTCAACATTTGATTGATGCGAATGCTTTTCACCTGATGAAGCCAACGGCATTGCTAATTAATACGGCTAGGGGAGGTGTTGTGGATAATAGCGCGCTTGCAGATGCATTACGCAATAATGATATTGGTGGTGCCGGTATTGATGTATTGGAGATAGAGCCACCACCACTTGATCATCCTTTAGTCGCGGGTGATTTACCTAATTTGATTTTGACACCCCACATTGCTTGGGCTTCTATAGAAGCTAGGCAACGCGTTATTGATGGCGTGGCTGAAAATTTAAAGCGCTGGCTGAATAGCAATTTAAGCTAAAAGGTGAGTTTCTATTATCGGTAGCCTATAGAAAAGCCAATAATAGAAGCATAAGCATAAGGATCAACTTCTATAGAGCGGGTGGAGTTGCCTAGTACTGCCGTAATATTTCTGCGTAAATCAGCGTCTTCTGATAACTGGCTCGCGCTTAGTAGAAAAAACTCGGCAGAAGGTATTGCACCATCTTGCAGATGGCTCAGCTTAGTTCCTTTGGGCAATAGACTATGCGTTGTTTCACTCCAGATACCATGCTTATAAAATCGCTGCCATGCGGTTTTGGCAATCGCTAAGCCTGTTTGCATTGCTTTTTTATTGCCTGTTGATTTTCCCCATGATAATAAACCCCATGCAACCGCTGCATAATCATCCAGTGTACCAAGTGTTGCATCTGCGGCTGATCGGCGTAGTTGCTTGCCATCCCAAAGGTTTTGTAAAAAAGTGGATAATCGATCACCATAGCTATACAGCGCTTGGTCGTAGCTTATGCCTTTAGAAAAGGCACCTAATAGCATACCATTTTGTGATGCCAATAATTTGGTGTCTCTTGGTAGACCACGGTGTTCATTGCGGTAGGCTTTTAGTTTATTTCTTATTGCGCCAATGTCTTTTTCAAAGACTTTAATTGGCTTAGCCATTTTTTTAGCGATTTCAAGTAAAGAACCATTGCGTCGTGGCAAATTCCCCGCAGGCAGTTCATTCCTCTGATTTAGTCCCCAAATTTTATATGCCAGATCAAGCTCTTGCTTGGTTAATATTTTCGTTAGTTCTGATTGCGTCCATAAATAAAATCCGCCTTCTTCATTATTACTATCCACTGCCGAAAGGCTGGATATATACGCATTGCCTTTGCCGCCCATTGATTCAATCACAAAATGTAAGGTTTCAAGTGCAACTTCACGGTATTCAGGATTATTATAATGTTCTGCGGCATCAAAAAATAATAATGGCATTAAGGCATTGGTATATAACATTTTTTCAAAGTGAGGTGTATCCCATGCGGGATCAACCGTGTAGCGATAAAAACCACCACCAATATCATCATGCAAGCCTTTACGTGCCATTTGATTTAATGTTAGTTGCAAAAAATCATCAATTTCAGTATTTTTTTTCTGTTGGCTAATGGCAAGTAATGCAGAAAGCTGTGGTGTTGATGGAAATTTTCGATTAGCAAAGCCGCCTTGCAAGGTATCTGCATTTTTCATAATCACTTGTTGCAGGTGGTTGGCAGCATTTGCGATATTTTTATCTGAACTCGTGCGCTCCTGTGTTTCTAACATACTAGTGAGTGTTTCATTTCTATTTTTTGCCATATCACCCAATGCCTGCGCATCTGTTTTCCAGCGCTTTTGTAAGCGTGTCAGCACCGAGGCAAAATTATCATGCGGCATATAGGTTGCACCCACTAACGGATAGGCATCGGGGGTAAGAAAGACATTAAGTGGCCAACCTGCGGAGCCTGTTGTGATCTGTACAAACTCGATCAAACGCTTATCCAATACGGGGTTTAGCTCCCGATCAACTTTTACGGAGATATAATCTTTATTTAATAGTGCTGCAATAGTCTTACTTTGATAGCTCTCGCGTTGCATAACATGACACCAGTGGCAAGAAAAATAGCCAATTGAAACCAGTATTATTTTATTTTCTTTTTTGGCTTTTTCTAATGTTGCTTTATTCC
>JAGLBQ010000352.1 GCA_023146675.1 Cocleimonas sp.
AACTCCCCCCTTTAATTGGTTTTGCTGCTTACAGTGGTACAGGAAAAACCACACTACTGTGCAAACTAATCCCCTTATTAAAGCAACACGGTCTGCGTATTGGCGTAATTAAACATGCCCATCATGACTTTGATATTGATTATCCCAAAAAAGATAGCTACGAGATAAGAAAGTCAGGTGCAGAACGCGTGTTAATAACATCGCATAAACGTACCGCAATTATTATTGAACACCCTGATAGGGGGGATGAGCCAAGCTTTACAGAAGCACTTGCAACGATACCCTCAGAGGGATTGGATCTTTTATTAATAGAAGGTTTTAAGCAGGTAGACTTTCCTAAAATAGAACTTCATCGAGAGGCATTAGACAAGCCTTATCTTTATCCTACTGATGCTAATATGATCGCTATTGCTTGTGATTATGACTTGGATAATCGCCTGAATGAACACGGCATCAATCATCGTACCATCGCGCAGTTAGACTTAAATCAGCCCCAACAAATTGCTGATTTTATTATCGCTAATATCGAACAGCTAACACAAGATCCATCACATTAGTCCCTGTTGCGCCCGTCACGATTAAACCGCCTGTCAATTCAAAATAACGATTTGAATTGGCATTATTTAAATACTCAGTAGCCTTTAAATGTTGTTGCAGACCTTTGCTGATGGTTTCACTCGTCACCAGTGCGCCTGTAGCGTCCGTCACCCCATCACTTCCATCCGTTCCGGCCGCTAATAACGTTGCTCCTTTTAACCCCTTCATTTCAATGGCTGCTGACAATGCAAAATGCTGATTTCTACCGCCCATTCCTGCATTTTTAGGCAATTGTACCGTTGTTTCACCGCCCCAGATAAACAGTGTTTTTGTTTTATGACGAAGACTCTGCACGCAATCAATAGCAACGTCTGCGGCATTACCTTGCAGAAAATCAGGCATAATCTGCACCGTATACCCCAGCGTCTCCGCCCGTTTTGCAGCCGCCTGTTTAGCGATCGCTAACGATGCGACAATCTTCCATTTAAAATCAGGGCTTATAGCTGGCGCGATGTCTTCATTAGATGGATTGATTTTACTTAACCATTTTTCAGGAAGTGCGGGAAGTGGGTTATTATCCTTAGCAAATAACAAGCCAGAGCCAATATCCACCGTATGATCCCCTTTCACATCCGAAATCATAAAACAGTAAACCGCCCTATTTTGGATAAACTGCCATAAACCACCGCCTTTGATCTGTGATATTTCTCGGCGCACTGCATTTATTTGATCAATCGAATAAGTATTGCTCAGTAAATAGTGATTCAGCTCTGCTAGCAAAGACAAACTCCAATCATCTTTTAAGACCTCCACTAATGCAGAGGTACCGCCCGAGATTAAAAACAAACAAGGCGCTTGATGAGGCAGTTTTTTTAAGAAACGAAGAAGCACTTTACCTGCTTGCAAACTACTCTCTTTTGGTATCGGATGCGCAGATTCAATACCCATAATTTTATTATTTTGGTGTGATTGTTTTGAAATATGCCCATGCTTTGTTATCAACAATGCACTTAATAGCCGATTATCAGGAACGCCCTGAAGCATAGAATCTGCCGCTTTCCCAATGGAAATCACATGAAATTTAGTCGGGTAACTGCCTTTTTTTAACGCGTCACACACTACTTTTTCACCCTTCACAGCGCTAACGGCATCGTGAAAGATAGACTGTAAATCTTGAGATGTTTTATCCATTGGGTTGACCTCATTGGCTATCAATATAAGCTCAGACAGAAAAGTGTAGGTTAGGTCAGCTTATCGAACATCGCGAGATAACGTCACCCAACATTTTTACTTATCCACCCGACGAATCTTGCAATAAACGCTCCCAAGCGTCTAAGCCGCCTCCCATGCCTAATTGGTCAGCCAAGTCTTGCAAAGCACTCAGCGCCTGTGCTAAGCGCATGGGCTTAGCCATTGCATAGACTTCTAGCCATATTGTGATGGCTTTTTCAGGCTGTTTATTTTGATGATAAATATGCCCCATATTAAATAAGGTGACACAAAGTCCCAACTTA
>JAGLBQ010000353.1 GCA_023146675.1 Cocleimonas sp.
CTCTCATTGCATGTTGTTAGAGAAAACAATGAATGGGATCAATACTGGGATGATTTAAAAGAGACGAGGTAAATCGCAGGCAAATTCCTCGCACTTTTAATCACACCCAAACAAATAGTACTAAAATCGATCATAAATACGCTATATGGACAAAATAATAAGAAAAATTGATCAAACAGACTATATTATCCGATGAAACTAACGAATCAGGATGTACAAACAATCCTGCCTATTGCTAAACTAGGAAACTGTTAAAATATATTACACCTTTTGCTAACCTATATATTTTTGAACATGATAATTTAGAGCTAATAATTTCATAGACTCTAACCGCACAACCATCACAAAAGAAAAGGAATACTTATGCGCGCAATAAAATACGCAACATGGATGATAAGTAACGCTCTAATCTTTCTAACCATAATAGGTCTAACTAGCACGGTACAAGCCAACCCAGGAAATCGCCTCGGTATCAATGTAAGCCCCTTGCATAAACTTACCTCTTCGGTACCCTTTATTGATATTTTTAAAGTATCACGTGGTTGGATTACATCTTGTGAATTTAACTGGCAGAAGAACCATGCCATTGACCCTGGCTGCACTAAACGTACCGCATTTAATACGAATGAATCACACTTGGTATCATTAGATCGTCATGGCTGGGTTAAACGTCTCCCTGCTCGCGGTGAATCGCCTATTTTCACAACAGTCAATAGTATCTGGGATATGCCACCGCACTTCCCATTAGGTGATTATTTTATAACGTATCAAGGTGATGGCGATATTTCTGTTCATGGTGATCTTGATGTGAAACAGCAACGCCCTGGTCGCATTGATTTTAAACTTAAATCCTCTAAGGGTCTGCGCATCCATCTAAAATCCATTAATCCGCGCAATTATATTCGTAATATTAAGGTGATTCCTAAAAAATATGAAAGTATTTATCGCACCCAAACCTTCAATCCTGAATACCTCAGAACCATTCGTCCCTTTAATGCTTTGCGCTTTATGACGTGGCAGAATACCAAAGATACACAGTTAAAACATTGGAATGGGCGCACAACACCGACTCATGCACATTACTATAATAATGCGGGTGTACCTGTAGAAACAATGGTTGATCTTGTCAATACCATTAACGCTTCTCCTTGGTTCTCTATGCCTCATTTGGCAACGAATGGCTTTATTTCTAATTTTGCACGCACTGTTAAACAACGCTTAAAACCTGGGCGAAAAGTGTATGTTGAATATTCGAATGAAGTCTGGAATATGATGTACCCTGCCACTCATTATGCTGCGAGAGAAGGGCTTCGACTATGGCCTAGAGCCTACCCAAAGCTCAATGTAAATAACCGCAAAATGAAGCTAGCACTAAACTACTTAGGCAAACGAACAAAAGAAATTTGTGGAATTTGGAAACAAGTCTTTGGTGGTCGTCGCAATGATGTTATCTGTGTGCTGTCCTCCTATGCAGGTGGACCGACATTGGGCGAAGAGGCTTTAAGTTGTCCCTTGGTGGGCGGTCAACCTTGCTCAAAATCAATTGATGCCTATGCAGTTGGTCCTTACTTTGGTGATTATATTGCACGTATTGAAAATCGCAATTTAGTTCGTAACTGGTCACGTCAAGGTGGTCAAGGTATAAATAATCTATTTACTGAGATATTACGTGGTGGATTGGTGCGAGATCAATACCCAGGTGGTGCAATGGAGCGCCTTACCGAAGTACGTATCAAGCCAAATGTTAAGCTTGCACGTAAGCACGGTTTAAAACTACTCGCCTATGAAGGGGGGCAGCATTTATTACGTGTAGATCGTCCACATGTTATTCATGATGAGAAAATATTTGAATTTTTCTCTAAAGCAAATCAGCATCCACGTATGGCACAGGCCTATAGCAGATATCTAAACACGTGGAGAAACCAAGGCGGAGGCTTATTAATGCACTTTAATGGTATTGCTACTATTAATAATCGTAGCTATTTTGGTATGTTGGATAATGTTGAACAACATTCATCCCCAAAATACAATGCATTGATTGGCTTTTTACGGGGTCGTTAAGAAAGAGTAAATAACAATCTCTTAATTTAAACCACGGAATACACAGACTACACGGACGTTTATATTTTCCTCCGTATATTCTATGTTTCTCGTGGTTTTTTAGTTTTAAAATACATGAAAAAAATCATTAATAATTCAAATATCAACACGAATTCTATTGGTGTATTCGACTCTGGAGTGGGTGGATTATCCGTTTTACGTGAAATATGCAAACTCCTTCCCCATGAGAATCTTATTTATATCGCAGATTCTCAACATGCTCCCTATGGGGACAGAAGCATTCAACATGTGCAATCCCGCTCACAGATAATCGCTAACTTCCTTCTTAATAAGAATATTAAAATACTCGTTGTTGCCTGTAATACTGCAACAGCAGAAGCCGTAGATTTACTGCGAGAACAACTTTCTATTCCTGTTATTGGTCTAGAGCCAGCGATTAAACCAGGGGCTAAAATCAGTAAAACAGGAGTCATTGGTATCTTAGCAACACAGCGTACGATTGATAGTAAACGCCTCTACTCATTAACCATCAAGCATGCTCCGCATACTAAAGTCATTGCACAAGCTTGCCCTGGATTAGTAGAAAAAGTCGAAGAGAATCATTTAGAACGTTACGATACCCGTCAGCTCATCAAGAAATATACTACACCACTATTAGAGCAGAATGCTGATACCATCGTCCTTGGGTGTACTCACTATCCTTTTTTAAGCAAGTCCATTCATATGATTGTTGGCAAAGAAATACAGCTAATAGAGACAGGTCAACCCGTTGCTCGACAGTTACAACGTGTCTTGAATCAACAGGAGTTGCTTAATAGCAGTCAGCACATTGGAAATATTGAATTTTATAATAGTAGTCGTCTCAATCAACATAAAAACACGATGCGACAACTTTGGCTCAAAAATATTAATATTCACTTTCTGTCAATATAGTTTTTAATCGATAACAACCCGATAAAAGGGATTGAAAACAAAGCAGTTAAGAAATAATATTCTATAACTTATTGACACATTATTTTATGATTTTACGCATACTATAAAGAAACGATTTAATCTATGTATACACAATGCACTCATTGCGGCGCTGTTTTCCGCGTAAAAATGAAAGAGTTAACGGTCGCTCAGGGTAAATTACGCTGTGGCGAATGTGATGGCGTATTTATCGCAACAGAAACTCTTACAACCACATTACCAAGGAAAGAATCATTAGCGAAGGAGGAAATAGAAGAAGATGGAGTCATTGATACTGATGTATTGACACCGCAATACAAACGATCAACAGAAAAATATAAGCTCAATAGGTTGCAATTTTTCACGGTTATTGCATTGCTATCACTCTTGGTTGCTCAGTTCTTATATACCAATAAAAACTGGTTTACACACGAGCTTAAACGCAATCCAGAGCAAGTAAAAACGATTAGTAGAAATATTATTAGCCACCCTAATGACAGTGGTGTGCTACTTATTTCTGCATCAATTGAAAATAAAGCTGAACATGCCCAGCCCTATCCCTATGTTGAAGTTACCCTTTTGGATAACAAAGAAAACACCATTGCACTTAGGCGTTTTAAGCCAAAAGAATACCTTCTGCACTACTCCGAAGGTGAGATTTTTCCTAGCAATAAAGAAACATCACTTCAATTAAAAATAGCTGATCCTGGTAAAAAAGCGACTCATTTTAATTTTAGATTTATGTAAGAGCTAATAACCCATCACTCTCTAGCACTTGATTTTCATCAATTTAATTTTTTAATGAAGTACTAGATAATCGCACTAACTGGGCATCCTTATATTTTCCAGTTGACACTTTATTCATTAAAATAGGCGG
>JAGLBQ010000354.1 GCA_023146675.1 Cocleimonas sp.
CTCTTTATATCGGCTCTTATAGATTAGCGAGTAATTTACTACTCGCTCCAATGGCGGGCATTACAGATCGACCCTATCGAGATGTATGCCGCTCTTTTGGAGCTGGATTAACCACTGCTGAGATGATTAGTTCAGATGTTAGCCTGTGGGATTCTCAAAAATCTTCAACACGTCTCATGTCAAAAGATGAAGCCGAACCTCGTTGTGCGCAAATTGTTGGCACAGACCCCGACACGATGGCAAATGCAGCAAAACGATGCGCAGATGAAGGAATACAGATTATTGACATTAATCTAGGCTGTCCTGCAAAAAAAGTGTGCAATAAGGCGGCTGGATCAGCCTTATTACAATATCCTGACCAAGTGAGAGCTATTTTAACAAAGGTCGTATCAGCGGTTGATATACCTGTCACGGTTAAAATACGCACTGGCTGGTCTAATAAAAACAATAATGCGCTACACATTGCTAATATTGCTGAACAGTCTGGAATCAGTGCTCTTGCTATTCATGGCAGAAGCAGGGAAGAAGGATTCATGGGACAAGCAGAATACGAGACGATACGATCAGTAAAAAAACACATATCCATACCTATTTTTGCAAATGGTGACATTTCGAGCATTCATGATGCTGAATATATCCTAAACTATACACGGGCTGATGGTTTATTATTAGGAAGAGTCACCAGGGGAAGACCTTGGATATTTGCGGAAATAAATCATTATTTAAAGACAAAAACAGTCAAAAAGCCTTTATCAAAAAACAGACAGGTTAAAGTTGCTCTAGAACACATTTCTACCATTCATCACCATTATAATTCAGCTCTTCGGGTACGAATGGCGAACAAGCATATAGGTTGCTATTTAAACACTATGAGTACGCAACACACTGTCAGTAAAGATATTTTAACCGATATTTTTACTGCCAAAAGTTCTTCCGAGCAGCTAGAGAAATTTTCTAATGCACTTGAAGAGTTAACCAATTCCCCCAAAACCCGCGACTCAATAATAAAGGTAGTAAAATTATGAATACCCCCGTTAAACCTTTTACACAAGGATCGCTTTCAGATACAACAGAGGATGCAGTAGATGATTATCTAAAACTACTTGGAGAGCAGGACTCAATGAATCTTTATCGCCAAGTCATTGATGAAGTCGAATTACCTCTTCTAAAAGCAATAATGAAGCATACACGTGGCAACCAGTCTCGTGCTGCAAACTGTTTAGGCGTTAATAGAGCAACATTACGTTCAAAATTAAAGCGTCATGGGTTACTATAAGTGAATGAATTCATCCACTAGTCAACAATCCGTTGCTGGGCTTTCTGCTCAGCAACAAATAGTGCAAATGCACGCCAGTCTTATTGTATTGGTCGTGCAGGTTGCTCAAAACCCCGCAAACAAGCAACAGCTTGATGAGGTTCTGAAAGTAAGCGCTGGTAATGGCTGGATTGATTTGGTTCGCATTATTAATAAAATCATTGCAGGCGATCGATCTGTCAGCTTACAACAAAATCTAGATGAAGAAGATTCTGTTATTATCGGAGCTATCTTAAGCGGAATTCAAAACCCTACAACTCTCCCCGACCCTGATGCTGAATCAGGCGACTCAACAATGGCGGCTCCAGGCATCGCTCATATGATTATTCAAGCCAATTCAGGAAATACTCAAGCACTTACCATGCTATCTCTAATGGCTGAACAAATGAGTGCTGCGGGTGGCGACATGCGAAATCTTGGGAGTATTATGAAGAAACTGCTGGATGGTGAGCGTGATCCTGATATTCTTTGCAAGGGAATGGGAGCTTCAGGCATTAGCTTGGTACAGTCTATATTGAATGAGCTTGCTAAATTACAAGTGCATTAGAGATAACTTAACGAAGAAAAATAGATTCCTCGTAAACTTGTAAAGCAGCACTAACTAGAAATATAGATATTTTTAGGCGATATTTTAGCAGCCTACTAAAATTAGCACTACCTGTGATGAAATCCCTTCTTCTCTGCCTTCAAAACCTAAACGTTCCGTTGTGGTCGCTTTAACACTAACCTGACTAACATCAACCTGCAAATCATCTACAATATTGTTTCGCATAGCATCAATATGTGGCATCATTTTTGGAGCTTGGGCGCTGATAATACAATCCACATTTTGTAAACGGTATCCTTTTTTCATAATCAAAGCATATACCTCTCGCAATAATATACGGCTATCTATATTTTCATATTGTATGGCAGTATCAGGAAAATGCTTACCTATATCACCCAATGCCAATGCACCTAATAGCGCATCACATAACGCATGCAATAAAACATCACCATCAGAATGTGCTTTAAATGCCTGCTTATGCGGAATGGTTACCCCGCCAAGAACGATATGATCACCCTCTGTAAAAGCATGTACATCAAAACCATTACCGATGCGTATATCTGTCATTTTAATAAAAACTCCGCCAAGACTAAATCATCAGGATGTGTGATTTTTATATTACTGCCTGATGCTTCAATTAATAATGGGGACTCGCCACTATGCTCTAATGCAGATGCCTCATCCGTAATCATGACATTTTGTTCCAGTGCATTTTGCAATGCATCGGATAATTGTTTAAGACGAAACATTTGCGGGGTGAGTGCATGCCAAAGATTTTCCCTCTCTTCCGTTAGTAAGATAGACTGAGTTGTAGTTGAGCGCTTCATCGTATCACTGGCTTTTTTCGCTAAAATACCACCAATCGCATCACGTTCTAAGCAGGCAAAAATGAGCTTATCAATATCCGCCTCTAATAAGCAGGGACGCGCTGCATCATGCACCATGACCCAAGTATCGGCATCCATTTGTAATTCATTTTGCATTAACTGCAATGCATTTAATACTGAGTCACTGCGCTCTTTACCGCCCTTAGCGATATAGTGTGGGACAGGTAAATCAATATTCAATTCCTGCCAATAAGGATCATTTGGATGCAGTGAAATAACAATGCCAGCAATAGCATGATGTTGCGAAAAGCAAGATAAGGTATGTTCAATAACGGTTTTATTGAGTAAGGGAAGATACTGTTTTGGACGATCAGCCCGCATTCGTTTTCCAATACCTGCTGCGGGAATCACGACCCAAATAGAAGAAGGTGTGGTATGGTTAGGTAGACTATCAATCACTATTTTGGCTCGGAGAGAACCTGAGAAATAGCAGGTTCAGTTTTCTTTTTAACATCAGGTTTTAGAATAATTTCAAAAAAAGTTTCCCCTTTTTTAATCATACCTAACTCACTACGCGCACGCTCTTCCACAGCAGCATGCCCTATACGTGCATCCTCAAGCTCCGCCTCAATCTGACGATTTTCACCTTCCTGAGTTTCATTAAATTGCTTTTGTTTTGCAATATCCTGCTCTAACTTCCAGATTTCAGGATAACTTCCATGCCCAACCCATAAACTAATGAGTAGCAATAAAAGTAAAATAATATGAACACTTATCAAGAATTTCATGGCGGGGGAAAACTGGCTTTAATGAAAACCAGAGTATAGAACTTTTATCAAACAAATACTGCTAAACGATCAAATATCAAACATGATATTTTGATCATTTTTAAGCCTACAAGTGCTTAAATGCTGCCATGCCAGCATAATTTGCTTTTGCACCCAATGCTTCTTCAATACGAATTAATTGATTATATTTAGCAATACGGTCTGAACGTGATAATGAACCTGTTTTGATCTGCCCAGCATTGGTTGCAACCGCTAAATCAGCAATAGTAACATCTTCCGTTTCACCTGAGCGATGCGAGATAACTGCTGTATAGTTCGCATCATGCGCCATTTGAATCGCTTCTAATGTTTCCGTTAATGTCCCTATTTGATTGAATTTAATCAGAATAGAGTTCGCTATATCTTTCTCTATTCCTTCTTTAAAGATATTGGTATTGGTTACAAAAAGGTCATCACCAACGAGCTGTACGCTTTTACCTAGACGCTTAGTTAAAATATCCCAACCTGCCCAATCTGCTTCATCCAAACCATCTTCTATGGTCAGAATTGGATATTGGTCAACCCATGATGCCAAATAATCAACCATTCCTTCTGCGTCAAAGCTTTTTCCTTCAGAGGCTAACACATACTTCCCCTCTTTATAATACTCAGATGCGGCACAATCTAGACCAAGATAAATATCTTTTCCTGCGCTAAAGCCCGCATTTTCAATCGCCTCTAAAATCACTTCAATTGCAGCTTCATTAGAGGATAAATCAGGGGCAAAACCACCTTCATCACCCACGGCAGTATTTAATCCCTGCTTACTTAGCACAGATTTCAAACTATGAAAGACCTCTGTGCCATAACGAATTGCTTCTGAAATATTGCCCGCACCCACAGGAAGGATCATAAACTCCTGCATATCGACACTATTATCAGCATGTTCACCACCATTGATAATATTCATCATTGGCACAGGTAAGGTATAGTCTTCGCCTGTACTTAAATATTCATACAATGGTTTGCCAGCATCATTGGCTGCCGCATGTGCTGTTGCTAACGACACTGCCAGCAGTGCATTTGCACCTAAGCGTGCTTTATTATGCGTGCCATCCAGATCAATCATTCTCTGATCAATCGCTTTTTGATTGCTTGCATCCATACCAATAACGGCATCAGCAATTTCAGTATTAACATTTTCAACTGCTTTTTGTACGCCTTTTCCAGAAAAACGTGACGTATCCCCATCTCGTAATTCAATCGCTTCACGCGCCCCCGTTGAGGCTCCTGATGGTACAATTGCGCGCCCCATTACACCATTTGTCAGCGTAACGTCCGCCTCTACTGTTGGATTGCCCCTAGAGTCAATGACTTGACGTGCGTGTATACTTTTTATTTCAGACATTTATCTGTCTCCAGTTTTTTACTCAATAATATGTTAAATTTTTTTGATGTTGATTAGCCGTTAATGTTGTTAAATAGCGCTATCGCTTACCCAACCAACGACTATGATAAACGAAAATCTCTACAAGGTATCTTCTAAATAAGCGTGTGACTTAACCACTTGATCAAGTTCTAGCAAGGTTGTTAATAATTCTTCCATACGATCTAAGGGCCAAGAGTTAGGCCCATCACTTAATGCCTCATCAGGTTTTGGATGTGATTCCATAAAGATGCCAGCTATCCCCACCGCCATTGCAGCACGTGCTAATACAGGCACATGCTGGCGTTCACCACCTGAGCAGTTTCCTTGCCCACCAGGTAATTGAACCGAATGTGTTGCATCAAAGATAACAGGGCAATCTGTATCGCGCATCGTTGCCAAACCGCGCATATCAGAGACCAAATTATTGTAGCCAAAGGTATAGCCGCGTTCACAGACCATTATTTGTTGATTACCCGTTGCTCTGGCTTTATCCACTACATTTTTCATATCCCAAGGTGCTAAAAACTGTCCTTTTTTAATATTCACAGGAAGATTTAGTTGTGCCACTTTTTGGATAAAATTAGTCTGCCGACAAAGAAAGGCAGGAGTCTGTATCACATCGACCACCTCCGCGACTTCATCAAGTGCGGTATCTTCATGCACATCGGTCAGAACAGGAACCCCTATTTCATTTTTTACTTTTTCAAGTATGCGCAAGCCTTCTTCTATTCCAGGACCGCGAAAGCTGTTATGTGATGAGCGATTCGCTTTATCAAACGATGCCTTAAAGATATAGGGTATGGATAATTTGTCGGTTAGCTCTTTTAATGTCTCCGCAATATCCAGCGACATTTTTTCAGACTCCACCACACAAGAGCCAGAAATCAAAAAGAAGGGCTTATCTTGTCCCACATCAAATCCACAGAGTTTCATGCTTATTTCCTTTGTGATTTTTTATGATAGGCTAACGCAGCTTGTAAATACCCTGTAAAGAGTGGATGCCCTGTACGGGGTCTAGAGGTAAATTCAGGATGGAATTGACAGGCTAAAAACCACGGGTGATTTTCCAACTCAACCATCTCCACCAGAGAGTTGTCCTGTGACGCGCCTGATATCACTAAGCCTTTTTCAGCTAATAAATCACGATAATGATTATTAAATTCATAACGATGGCGATGACGTTCTACTACTTCATCTGCACCATAGCTTTGATGCGCTAATGAACCTTTTAGTAGATTACATTTTTGTCCACCCAAACGCATGGTTCCACCCATATCAGAATTTGCATCACGGGTTTCAACATCCCCAGATTCATCCATCCATTCCGTGATTAAACCAATCACAGGGTGCGGTGTTTGTTGATGAAATTCGGTACTGTTGGCATTTTTCAAACCTGCACAGTGACGTGAAAACTCAATTACTGCCACTTGCATTCCCAAACAAATACCCAGATAAGGTACGTTATTTTCACGGGCATACCGAGCGGCGATTATTTTCCCCTCAACCCCCCGTTTACCAAATCCACCAGGAACTAGAATTGCATCAACATCATCGAGTTGCTGTGTTCCTTGAGTTTCCAGTTTTTCTGCATCTACATAGCGAATGGTCACTTTAGAGAGTGTTTGCACTCCCGCATGAGTGAGCGCTTCGTTCAGAGATTTATAAGATTCGGTCAGCTCCATGTATTTTCCCACCATCGCTACAATAATCTCAGCTTCGGGGAATTCCATAATATTAACCACTTCCTTCCAGCCCGATAAATCGGCTTCAGGTAAGTTTTCTAGTTTAAGCTTATCAACAACAATCTGATCAAGACGTTGCGAATGCAGCCAAAGTGGAATTTTATAGATATTATCAAGGTCGATAACAGGAATAACCGCTTCTTCCCTCACATTAGTGAATAATGCTATTTTTTTACGCTCTTTGTCGGGGACGATTTTTTCACTACGACATAATAAAATATCAGGCTGAATACCAATGGAGCGTAATTCTTTAACGGAATGCTGAGTAGGTTTGGTTTTTAGCTCACCTGCTGTTGCCAGATAAGGCACTAGTGTCAAATGCATAAACAACGCATTATCACCCTCTTCCACACCCATTTGACGCAACGCTTCCATAAACGGCAGTGATTCTATATCGCCAACGGTACCACCCACCTCGATCATCGCAATATCAAATCCTTTTCCCGCCGCACGCACGCCTGCTTTTATTTCGTCCGTAATATGCGGAATAACCTGCACTGTTGCGCCAAGGTACTCGCCTTGTCGTTCTTTACGAATGACATCGCTATAAATTCTGCCACTAGTGAGGTTATTTAACTGCGTCGCCGTAAAGCCTACAAAACGCTCATAATGACCCAGATCTAAATCGGTTTCAGCACCATCTTCGGTAACAAACACCTCACCGTGTTGAAATGGACTCATCGTACCAGGATCAACATTAATATAAGGGTCAAGTTTCATCATCGTGACACTTAAACCGCGTTCCTCAAGAATGGAGCCTAAAGAAGCCGCCGCTATCCCTTTACCTAGTGATGAAACTACACCACCTGTAATGAATATATATCGCACCATTTATTTTGTTATTCCCTGATAAATGTAAATCAAGGCGCGGATTCTAACACACACTATTTATAGAAACAGCCTGATAGTTCGATAGGAGCGTGATTAATGTATATTTTGATTTGAACCCCCATAAATTTTTTTGATAAAGATGACATAGGTTTCGGCATAGCAATTAGGAAAATAGAGTATATGGAGTCATGATGAATGGTTAGAAAAGCACAATATTACCAATATTTTTCTATCTTTTACTTTCAATATAATCCATTGAAAACCATCTATTTTTTTCGTAAAAACGAGTACTTATTATTAAAAATAATAAGGATATCAGCATAAACTTAATCACAGACCTCTTACTTTGCATTACGTCACGCCTGTCCAGAACTTATTGTAAAAAGCACTATTCCAATTAAAAATATGTGGGAATTATGCTAATAAAAAATACTTCTATGAAACATTATAATTTTGAATACAGAGTTAAGGTTAGCTTGCTTATTTTATTGTTAATTATGCTAACTTCCTGCCAAGGTACAACCACGCCTTCCAGCAAAGTAGTGACCGCAAAAATATCACTAGAAAATGCCTCTCAGATAGCATCACAAGGGGGGCGCTATTACATTGAGTTCTCTCCAAGCATCACCGATATGCCGTTAAATCAATACTTTGATTTAACGGTGTTAATCAAAGGAGCAACCCAGCAGCCCCTATCACATTCTGTTCGTTTAACATTTGATGCAGGAATGAAAGCTCATAATCACGGCATGAACGTTAAACCCATCATTAAGCCCTTAGGGAAAGGTAAATTTAAAATTGAAGGGGTTTTATTGCATATGCCTGGCAAGTGGTTTATTCGTTTTAATCTACTACGAGGTGCAATGTCAGACTACGCTGAGTCTGACGTGTTTGTTGAGCTATGAAAAAAATCATTGGCATCGTTGTTTTTTTCTTACTCTGTTTTTCTTTCGTACTAAAAGCAGAGCAACTGCAATTTAGCACCACTGAAAGAAAAATAATTAACAGCCTCTCAAGCCAAGCATATTCTGATAAAAAAAATAGCCCACTATCGGGCAATAAAACGGCGATTGCATTGGGTTCATCGCTCTTTTTTAGTCGCCAACTTTCAGGAGATAATAAAATATCGTGTGCGAGCTGCCATAATCCACTGGAAGGTTGGGCTAATCATCAAGCGATCACTTCACTGCGCCCTGCCTACCCTGCAACACGCCATGTACCTAGCTTATGGGGGGTTAAATACAACCGTTGGTATTTTTGGGATGGTCGTGCCGATAGTTTGTGGAGCCAAGCACTTCAGCCCATTGAAAATATTGCTGAAATGGCAGGTAATCGAACC
>JAGLBQ010000355.1 GCA_023146675.1 Cocleimonas sp.
TTTTAAAAAAATCGCCTGAAAGAAAAGAACTCACTAATAAAGCCATTTATTTGGCATTGGCAAATAAAAAAATAGCACTCGCGAGAGAAATTAATAAAGATTATTTACAACTTGATCCTAATTCTCTTGATGCACTCAATAACCAAACGGAGATTGAAATAGCAGATAAAAAATACACACCTGCAATTCACTACATAAAGAAAATAATAAAAATCACGCCATACGCTTTGAAGCCACGTCAACAATGGGCGCAATTAGAAGAAGAGGAAGGAAATTTCCAGCTAGCACTAGAACTTAGGCAATGGGTTTATAGTGCTAGTAATAAACCAGAGCACTTGCAAAAAGTCATTCAACTAGCACAGTTGGATATTAAAGATAATGGTTTGAAAACATTGCAACAACTCGCTCACCAACAAGAACTACCCACTCAAGCGGTTTATGATGTATTTTTTCACTTGGTAAATTCTGGACAGAAAGATTTTGCTGAACTGTTTCTTAGCCAATATCTAACAACATATACTGCAAAAGAGGAATTATTAGTAACGCTTGCAAAATGGTACGGTGGTGAGAAACGCTATACAGAGTCATTAAAAACATGGGAGAAGGTCGAAAAAGATTTTGGCAAAAGCAACACATCAGAACTCAATAAATTTGAATTGCTTTGGGCATTAAAGCGTAAGCGTCAAGCGCATCGTCTATGGCGAAGTAATCACCGCAAATGGAGTAAACATGCGAATACAAGACAACTTTCACTGATAGCAGAAGTAGCATGGCGCTATAAATACACAAAGACAGCGTTATATTATTATAATCGCCTACTAAAAAAACGGTATAAAGGATCTAAAAGAGAACGCCCACTGCAATATATGCGTATTGCCATACTCAATAAAAAATTAGGTAGAGTAAGAACTGCCCTATCAACATATCGCAAAGGATTTATTAGAACGCGTAACCCTAATTTATTAATCAATGGACTACAACTTAGTTTTGATCGAAAAGATAACTATCATTTTAAACAACTAACATCTTTGGCAAAAAAACGGAAGCGTCTGTTCCGATCTAAGTCACGTTACTGGCTATTACAAGCCGCTGATGCGCAGCGAAATAAGCGTTATCGAAAAGCTCTTAAATACTATAAAACCGTTTTATCATTAAAGCCTAGATCTCGTGAAGCGCGTAGTGGCGTCAGAGCCATTAGACGTCATTTAAGAAGCAGTTAATCAATCCTTTCACTGCGTTATTCCCTCGTGTTTTAGGCAGAAACCTTAATAGCGCAAGCTCACCCAAATAAAGGTGAGCGAGGAGCAAGCAGAAATGACGTTTATCCTTTTTTCTAATTTAATCTAATGACACCCTGTCCATAAATACCGCTCATTAATCTAGCATTAAGGTGTGTCACCCCTGCTATATAGAGATACTGATAGCCATACAATCAAACATCCTCTCGTTTGATTGAGAAAAAAGGAGAAATGGCTATCAATACTTTAGCACTGACCAATAAAAATAATGAGAACCTCTTAAACACTTTAAATACAGCCCTCATTGAAGCAATTTTACTACCCATCATTATCCCTGCAATCATCTGGTTATTTGGTAGGGAAGATGTTTTTTTTCTGCAAACTGCATTTCCTTGGTTAATACTAATCCCCATACTAACCGCTACACGCTATGGCACATGGTATGGACTTTTAAGCTTGGCCATTTTTAGTGTATTTTGTCTTTTTTATGTTTCACAGTTTCAACCTGAGCTCATTCAAAATGCGATCCACATGTTAACGGGAGGCTTACTGTTGGTTATTTTAACAGGTGGCATTGCTGAACGCTGGAAGAAGCAAACACAAGTACAAGCGCAGGAATTAAAGGACTGTCACAAAACAACAAACCAATCTGAGCAAGCTTTACAGCTTTTGCATATATCTTATAGCCAGCTTGAAGAAGAAATGGTGACAACAACACAGTCATTAGCGGGATCACTCCGCCTACTTGAAGCTTCTTTAGAACAACCGCGTAGCAAAAAAGATCGTTTAGCGTTAGCAATTGAAAAAATGAACAGCATATTGCGACAATATGAGTGGCTTGAGACTGCGGCTTTTTATCATGTCAATACAAGAGGTGAGTTAAGACCTACACCTCTTGGGCGCATTGGTATTATTCCCTATAATTTACATCAAGACTCCCTCATCGCAGAAGTCATCAAGAGCAAGCGATCCATTAGGTTAAGTCGAAAATTAGCGTCATCTTCAGATTTTGCAAACTCACAGTTACAAGCAGCCATTCCAATGATTGATAATAATGGTCATCTCTGGGGAGTACTTGCGGTGCAGCGCATGACCTCATCTGCCTTTATACAGCAAAATCTAAACTTACTGGCTTTACTCTGTGGCTATGTTGCCAATCTTCTAAGTAGCGCTCAACACCCTGTTTCGGATCCAAAAATATTATTTACCGAAGTATCAACCGCACTCAATATTGTATTGAATACCGTGAAATCAGTCACCGTAATGACCGTAGAAATACCAGAATCATCCTATCAGCAAGATTATCAAACCTTTTTTGCCAGCAAAATACGCGGTGCAAACCGTATCTGGCGACTACAAAAAAGCAAAGGAGTAACCCTTATTATTTTACTCCCTCTGTTTAATGCAGATAACACAAAACAGTGGCAACAAGATATTGAAAATGTATTTGAAAAACAATTTGATGCCAATTTTGATGAGTTAACGATTAAACTCAGCCCCATCCATTTCCGCCAAAAAGTTAATAAATCTTCTTTAAAAAATTATTTTAATAACATAAAGGGGTTTAGCCATGCGCATCTTATCCGTTAGTACCCTTATTCTCATCGTAATAGAGCTACTGATCATGACTAGTTTATGGATTGATATACCTTATATCAATCATGCGGTCTTACTTATCGCTCATACGTTGACCGCTCTTATTGGTGCCTACTGGTTAAGTCGCCAATGGGAGCAGGTCACCGTTAACAATAATATTAGTTGGTTTATACTGTTTAACTTTCTCTTTTTTATCCCTGTGATCGGTGCCATTATTTTATGGATGTTTAGCATAAGAAAAAGCTTGCGTAAAAAAACATCAGAAGCAGAACGTGTTGTCGAAGAAAAACAGCAAGAGAAAAAAGACTCTGAGGTTCATTATTTTTCTGCACCAAAACAACACCACCTTAGTCGCGAAAAACAATCTCGTGACCTCATTTCAACGCTGGATGATGACACCTATCTCAAATTACTCGTTTCCACACGGCATTTACCTGACAAAGAAGCCTACACCTTACTTAAAGAAGCGCTCAGCAGTCCGTTTGAAAGTGCTCGCTTGATGGCATTTTCACTTAAAGGTAAACTAGAAGAGCGCTTACAACATGAACTTCAACAAAAAATAGCAGGATTAAAACAGATAGGAAATAAAAATAATAGTGCCGAACTTCATCTTAGTATTGCTAAAGATTACATTCACTTACTTGATATTGGCTTATTGACAGAAAGTAATGAAACCTTATTAAGTAAAGCTAAAAAACATTGTATAAAAGCGATTCACCTGAATAATAAATCGGCTTACGCATTTCAAGCATTAAGCAAAATTTTGAAACACCAAGGACAAAACCAGCAAGCACAACGCGCACAGATAAAAGCCGTTGATCTAGGATTGCCTCTTGATCGTTTATATTCCACTTAGGGGTGATAATTTAATAAAATGCCAAACTCAACACAGAGGTTGGCTACCATTTTAAGACGAGAAAAAAAAGCCAGCCTACGCAAAATTTATCCTAGATAAACCTTGAGATAAAAAAATTCTGATCGAAAATACTGCAATATTTAATTCATTTTCCTAAAAAATAATATGTCTAAATCACCCATAATAATAAATAAACCACAAATAAAAGCAGATATTTGCCTACTTCTAGAAGGTACTTATCCCTATGTCAGAGGCGGTGTATCTAGCTGGGTACATCAGCTAATCCAAGGACTTCCAAATTATCAGTTTGCACTCATTTTTGTTGGTGCAAATCGTTCTAATTATGAGCAGAGTTTCTTTGAAATCCCAACTAATGTATGTCACTTCGAGGAGCACTATCTTAATGAAAGTCTCAAACTAAAAGAACCTAAACAATATGAGCTGGACGAAAACATACTCATTGAACTAAAGGAGATTTATAAATACCTCAATGAAAGCAAGCAAGTACCAACGCTTGATAAACTCGCTAACATCAAACTATTGCTACAACACGCAGATGAAATGGAAATTGAGCAGTTTTTTTATAGCCCACAAATTTGGCAGCTGATTACCGATAGCTACCGTGAAAACTGCCCTGATCAACCCTTTAATGATTACTTCTGGACAATGCGCTCCATGCATTCGCCTATTTTAGCCTTGTTACGCATTGCCAAAAATATTCCTGATGCGGGTTGTTATCATACAATATCCACGGGCTATGCAGGTGTTTTGGGTATGTTTTTAAGATTACTCAAAAATAAACCGTTACTGCTGAGCGAGCATGGTATTTATACCAAAGAGCGACAAATAGACTTGTACCAAGCCAACTGGATAAAAGAATCAAGCAACCACTTTAAAGCAGGGCTAGATGACCATATGAATTATCTAAGACGGCTCTGGATGCAATTTTTTGAAGGGCTTGGACGGCTGACCTATAGCGCATGCAGTGTTACTGTCACACTCTATGAGCAAAATAAACTAAAACAAATTGAACTGGGCGCACGACCTGAACAAGCCATTGCACTTCCCAATGGGGTAAAACTGGAACGTTTTGTAAAGCTACGTGAAAAACGTCCCAAAAATATCCCCCCTATTCTTGTCTTACTTGGACGTGTTGTCCCCATTAAGGACATTAAAACCTATATTCGCGCGGTTGGCTTACTCTGCAAACAACTTCCTAAGGCAGAAGGCTGGATTGTTGGCCCTGATGAGGAGGAGGAGGAATATGCCGATGAATGCCATGCGCTAGTAAAACAACTTGGATTAGAGGAAAAAGTAAAATTTCTTGGCTTTCAGAATATTGATGATATTTTACCAAAAGCAGGCTTAATCACCCTAAGTTCCATTAGTGAAGGGCAACCACTGGTTATATTAGAAGGCTATGCCGCAGGCGTACCAACACTATCAACCGATGTAGGTTCATGCCGTGAACTCGTCGAAGGACGCGAAGGAGAAGATCGCCAACTGGGAGAAGCAGGCTCGATTGTGCCATTAGCCAACCCTCAGGCACTTGCAGATGCCGCTGCAGATTTACTCACTAATGAGGAGCGCTGGTATGCAGCACAAGCGGCAGGTATCGCCCGCGTAGAAAAATATTATACCGAGAAAATTTTTCTGGATAATTATTACAAACTTTATGAAAAAATTTTGGCACCTAAGAAAAATTAGAACTAAAGTATCAAGTAAAAGAAAGGTTCACTACCATACACTTTTAATAACACCTTGAAAA
>JAGLBQ010000356.1 GCA_023146675.1 Cocleimonas sp.
ATAAAAAAGTATTGTTTATCAACAGGTAATTTAGCCAATGATTTTTCCAGATACTCGTAGAACATACAGTACCATCCATAACAGATTTGAGCGGGAGAAGTTTTAGCGACCTTTTATTAAATTATGCCAATCACAAAAAGTAACTTTAAACCCGCATGGTGGCTGCCAAATGCGCACCTACAAACGCTCTGGTCAACCTTCTTTCGTAAAGCGCCTGATATAAAGCTCAATAACCTCAGTCTTACACTGAAGGATAGTGATTTTATTGATTTAAGTGTTACTCCAAACATTGCAGGAAAAACCAGCGATAAACCAATTGTTTTGCTGCTTCATGGCTTGGAAGGTTCACTTTCTTCTCCTTATGCAAAGACACTCATCAAGTCACTTATGGATGCTGGCTATGGTGTTTACTTTATGCATTTTCGTGGCTGTAGCGGTGAGCCTAATAACGTGCCACGCAGTTATCATAGTGGTGAAACGGAGGATTTGCAGTTTGTTGCTGATTATCTAACGCAAAGGCATCAGCGCAAACTTCATGCCATTATTGGTTTTTCGCTTGGCGGTAATGTTTTGCTTAAATGGCTGGGTGAACAGCAAAATGAGGCGGTAACGGAGGCGGCAATTGCTATTTCGGTTCCATTTCAGTTAGCGGATGCGTCAAAAAAAATGAACCACGGCTTTTCAAAAATATATCAGCACCATTTAATCTCACGTTTGCAAAGAAAGTATACGGACAAGTTCAGCATCATTCCTTCACCTTTAATGGTTGATGTTAAAAAACTCACTACTTTTTATGATTTTGACCATCAAGTGACGGCTCCATTACATGGTTTTAAAAGTGCAGATGATTATTATCAACAATGCAGTAGTCGGCAGTTTATTAAAGCCATTAAAGTACCGACACTCATTTTACATGCTGAAGATGATCCCTTTATGTACCCAGACACAGCACCAACAGCAGAAGAATTATCGGATAAGGTAGAATTAGAGCTGTCACCATCAGGTGGTCATGTGGGTTTTATTAGTGGAAAATTTCCTTGGACAGCTCGATACTGGATTGATGAAAGAGTGATTGATTGGTTGAAATAGACGCTGAAATTGCTTGTTATTTATAGTAAATTACCTATTTCTGAATAAAGAGATATTCACATGCTATTTTATAAAAAGCCGACAATACTCACCTTTCTCATCACGCTTATTAGCGTTACTACCGCACTCTTTACGCTAACAGCAACAGCATCCCCCGCTAAATTATCAGCCTCACTGCAAAGAAATTTATTAGCGGACTCTAATGTGGGAGTTAATGGCAAATATACGTTTTCACGCTGTAATGCTATTCGCAAAAAGCCGTTTAATAAAAAAATCCCTAAAAGAAAAATCCTTTTAATTGGTGACAGTCATGGCTGTGACTTCCTCAATGCAATGCGCGAAAATAATTATTTACGCAATTATCAAGTTAGCATGCGCTATATTCCTTATCAGTGCCAGTTGGTATTGCATGGCAAAGGCGGGAAGTTTGTGGCAGCTAAAGACCGTGCCTTATGTTCAAATGAAGCGCGTACCGATAGTCTTTCTCAGGCAAAAAAACAGATGAGTGAAGCTGATATTATTATTTTTGCTGCTCGCTGGAAGTTGAACACAGCCCGTATATTACCTTTTACGATTAAACATTTAAGATTAAAACCACATCAAAAAGTGATTGTCATTGGCAGTAAAAACTTTGGCAAGATAACGGCAAGGCGTTATATGGGAATGTCTAGGAATGAGTTATTGGCGCTAAAAAATAATGTTGATCCTGATGTGCGAAAAATAAACACTATTTTGCGTCAGCGCATTAAAGGGCGCATGATTTTTGTTGATCAAACCAAACTAGTTTGCGGCTCTAATAAAAAATGCCCTGTCTTTACCGATCACCTACGCTTATTTTCTTATGATGGCTGGCATTTTACCCGATATGGGGCTAGACAAGCTGGGAAAATGTTATTTGAGAAGTCTATTTTGGGAAGGATGTAGAGATTACGCATCCACACGATGCGTCACGTAAACCCTGCTAAATTGAGACCCTAATGAGTGAAGTATTGTACCCATACTAGATAATACCCGCTACCAGACCGATCATGCCCCTGCGCTGCTCCGCGACGCGCTGTGTCATGCTCTGTCTGTTCGCTACGATTGCTGCTTTCTTCTCTGTTTTATCACGGCTACCAACTTAAAGCGGGAC
>JAGLBQ010000357.1 GCA_023146675.1 Cocleimonas sp.
TCTGTAGATTCTTCTACTAATAAGTATAAAAAATTAGAATTATGGATGCATGATATGAAGAAAATTTTAGGCGAAATAGATAGCTATGAAGAAAAGTTAAACCTTCTACATCAAGATGTCATTAAAAACACTGATAGTAAATTAGATCCTTGTAATACTCTAGATAAGAAGTCGAATAACACCCCTGAAACATTTCGAGCTCCTTGTCCTAGATGGTATAAGAACCCTCTAGGATATATTGAGTGTGTTTGGAATGATTCATGATAATATTTTTTTGAGACCTTTGAAGTGCTTTTTACGTTATATTAGGCATAAGTAAAACGTATCAGAAAAGAATATTTATTTTATTGGAGTCTATTATGACAAAAGGTATCTCATTACACATCGGTCTAAACCACATAGACCCCGCCTATTACGGTGATGAAAGTCGCCTCTCAGGCTGTGAGAACGATGCCAATGATTACGTTAAAATCGCAACATCAACAGGTTTTAAAGTAACTAAATTGCTAAATGAAGAGGCAACGTGTCAGCGTGTTTTGCAATTTATAAAGCAAGCTGCCGCTACGCTTACAGACGATGATATTTTCTTTATCTCTTATTCTGGACACGGCAGTTATTTGCCTGATACAAGTGGTGATGAGGCAGATAGACAAGATGAAACATGGTGCTTATATGACCGAATGTTGATTGATGATGAGTTGAAATCTGCTTGGACAGGTTTTAAATCAGGCGTACGTATTTTAATAATTTCAGATAGTTGCCATAGTGGCACGGTTGATAGACCGTTACTGGAAGATCAAAGCCAAGGGAACCCCCCTGCCTCACGTAGCTTGCCAATTAAAGCGCTTCAACAAGCGCTAAAAAAGGATAATACGTTCTACACGTCGTTAAAAACAAAAGGGGGTGGTACCCGTATTTCGGCATCCATTGTATTGCTTGCAGGTTGTCAGGATAATGAAGAATCACTTGATATAGGCATCAATGGCGCCTTTACAGCAACCTTAAAAAGAGTTTGGGGTAGAGGTAATTTTAACGGGAATTATGAGCAGTTCTTAACGCAGATAAAATCATCACTAGGTTCAACGGTGAATGCACAAGGTTATTCTTATGATGACTCTCAGCATCCAAATCTTGAACTCAGTGGCAATGTGAGCGCCTCTTTTTCTAAAAAGAGACCTTTTAGCATCTAAGTACTTTAATCTAACAAGATATATTTTTTCTAATGGTATTTGAATTATGACTATTTATTGCTTACTTGTTGGGATTAATGAATACAAAATAGATCCACGACTGTCACTTAATGGCTGTCATAATGATGTGGATTTACTGTCTAAAACCTTGCAATTAAAACTTGCGGTTAAAGAAGAAAACATAAAAAGTTTAAAAAGCCAACAGGCAACACGTCAGAATATTATTGAGCAATTTCAGCAGCATTTAACACAGCAAGCACAAGCAGATGATGTTGCCCTTTTTTACTTCTCGGGTCATGGCGCGCAATCTAAAACGGCAGATGAGTTTAAGGATATTGAGCCTGATGGTCTGGAAGAGTCTTTTGTTTGTCATGATAGCCGAGTAGATGGCTCACCTGATCTTAGGGATAAAGAACTGCGCTATTTAATTAAAGATCTTACCGATACAGGAGCGCATGTTGTTATTTTTCTGGATTGTTGTCATGGAGGGCATGGTACACGCCTTAAACCTGACAAAATGGAGCAAGTTCGTATGGCTCCCAAAATATTGGAAAAATCACCTCTCAGTAGTTATTTATTTAATCAGCGTATGCAGACAGACCTTGCCAGCACAGGTGGTTTAGCCGAGGGTAGGCATATACTAATGTCTGCTTGCCAAGACTTTCAGCTCTCGCGCGAAAAAATATTAGGTAAAGATTTTAATGTCTATGGTTTATTTACCTATTCCTTATGTAAAACCTTAAATACCTTGCAATATCCTGTTAGCTATCGGGAGTTGCGTAATCGTGTTCATGCCTTTGTGTTACGTAATAATCTTAATCAAAGCCCGCAGGTTGAAGCTATTGCAGGTGCGGCAGAAATGGAAACGGTACTAGGAGGAGAAATTCTTCCTAATACCTTACTGGTTACTAAGGGTAAAAAAGAATGGACAGTCAATGCAGGTGCCATTCATGGCTTAAACAAACAGGATGAAATAACGCTTTTTAAGGAAAGTAAAGATAGCCAGCAACAATCCAACCCGATTACCAAGGCTAACATTAAAACACTCAATAGTTTTGATAGCCTGCTAAAAATAGCGAATACATCACAACTCGATAGGTCTCAATACAGCGCCATTATAACCCAGCAGTCATTTGAGAAAATGCCTGTTAAAATAGACTGTGGTGATCAAAGCCCTGTCATTATTAAGCTATTAGAAAAAGAAGGTAATGTACAGTCTCCTGCACACTATTTAAAACATAGGCCTGATAATCCTGACTATATTTTAAAAAAAGAAGATGATAATAATGCGTTTTATATTGTTCAAGCGGGTGATGATCAGCCCTTATTTATCAAACAAGAGAACGTACTTGATACCTTAAATCAATTAGCCTCAATAGCACGTTTTTGGTATAAGTTTACTATCAACAATCCCGTTTCAAACATCCCTCCTGATGCAGTTGATATCGTCATTCATTATAATAATCGTGACTATATCAACGAATCGGTTGCTTTTGAGTATCAGTATGATGGAGAAAATTGGCAACAACCTAGTTTTCACCTTGAGTTGCGTTTAAAACCAAATTATTCCCAACCGCTCTACTGTGCCCTGCTCTTTTTTGATGGAAGTAATGGTGATATTACCCCTGCCCTTCTCTCTGGAGTATGGCTTTCGCATATTGATAGCACCCAACAAGGAAAACTTAACGCCCAACCTATTGTTAAAGCATATGAAGGTAAGGCGATCAGATTAGGAATTAAAGATGAATTACTTGAACGAGGCAATACGACTGTCTGCGTACAAGACTATCTTAAGTTAATTATTTGTGAGAAAGAATTTAATGCCAGCATAATGTCGCAACAAGGCTTGGATTTATACAAAGAAAAAAGTAATACGCGAGGTCTTCATTCTATTTTAGATACATTAATGAACAATGCACATTATCGCTCACTAATGATAGAGAATGAAATGGTGGAAGTGGCTGATTGGACGAGTAAATCCATTGATATAACAATCACAAAATAGCACCTTAATCTGCCTGTAAGCGTCAATTTACCCCGATTGGATATTTTAGAGCAGTTAATGGTTGTTTAAATAGCTATCTTATCTATTTTTTGAATAATATCATCTAACACAAAATTAAACTTCAACATAAAACCCAATAGTGCGCTACCATAACCGCCCACTTAAATTGACACAGAAATATACAATAGATGGCAGAGATAAAAAAAGGCGCACTAGTCTACTATAAAAGCAAAGCAGCGGTTGTCACAAAGGTTGCTGATAAGTTTGATATTTTATTTTTTAAAACCACCAAGCGGGTGCGTGATAAGGATATTAAATTACTTCATCCTGGCCCCATCAAAGATGTTGATACATTGGCGTTAGCGATACCTGCAGCAATTGACAACCTTGATGAAACACTGGAGTTATTAGAAGGAGAGACCGTTTCTCTTGCTGAGCTGGCAGAATATTTATACGACGAGTATACCCCGCAAAGTGCATGGTCTAGCTGGATGTTGGTTGTCGATGGGTTGTATTTTGAAGGGGATATAGAGGCAATTCAAACGCGCCCTGCGGATGTTATTGTGGCAGAAAAGCAGGAACGGGAAGCAAAAAAAGCTAAAAAAGATGCATGGGAAGGATTGCTTGAGCGCATTAAAAAGAGCCAAATAGTGGAGGAGGATTACACCTATTTGGTTGAAGTAGAGCAACTTGCCTGTGGTGAGCGTGAAAGTAGTCGCATTCTAAAAACATTGAAAATCAGCGAAACCAAGGAAGATGCGCATAAACTATTACTTAGATTAGGCTATTGGCAGCCAGAATATAATCCTTGGCCACGTCGTATGGGTGTGGATATGAGCAAGCCTAAATTAGAAATCCCCGATGCGATAGAAACTGAACGACGCGATCTGCAACATCTGCAAGCATGGGCGATTGATGATGTGGGTAATCAAGACCCTGATGATGCCATTTCGCTCGATGGTGATCGATTATGGGTACATATTGCGGATGCCTCTTCGATTATCACCCCTGATTCTGAGCTGGATATTGAAGCGCGGGCGCGTGGCAGTAATCTATATTTACCCGATCAAACCGTTCATATGCTGCCCGCAGGTATTACCGAGAAACTAGGGCTAGGTTTACAAGAGCAAAGTCCTGCACTTTCGATTGGTTTTATTGTTTCAGAAACGGGAGAGCTAGAAGATATTGAGGTTTGTTTCTCGCTAATCAAAGTAACCCGTATCACCTATGATGATGCTAATGATGAGCTAGACAGTACCTTTGCTGATTTAAAAGCACTCACTGAGCGTTATCGTCAACGTCGTCTTGATAATAATGCAGCTATGCTTGATTTACCCGACGTTAATATTTATGTAAAAAAGGGTGAAATTTTCGTCCAACCTTATCAAAATGATGGCAGTCGTCAATTAGTTGCCGAGTGTATGCTATCAGCAGGTGAAGCGGTATCCCAGTTTGCGCATGAAAATAATATTCCTATTCCTTATGCCTATCAGCCTGAGCCTGAGAAAATTCAGCACCCACAAAAGCCATCGGAGCATTATGCCTATCGTCGTTGCTTTAAAGCATCACGCCATGATACAAGCCCTGCCCC
>JAGLBQ010000358.1 GCA_023146675.1 Cocleimonas sp.
CTAGAGCATGATGCATTAGTTGAGCGCATTGGTATCTCAGGTGAGTCATCCATGGCAATGCGCAAAGCAGAGCGCTTCTCTACTCAGCATTGGAAAATGGTCTATTTAAAGAGAAATAAAGACTGGCAAGGTGAAGCGATTGTGGTGATGCTCAATGAACGCAATACCAGCGTCATTATGCCAACACTGGCGCTAGAGCCTAGAATACGGACTAAAGGTGTAGAGCTTGATCAATCACTGACAATACAAGTGACCTCTGCTGATATTGCTGATTTACGGGCTAATTTTCGAGTCATTTAAGCTGAGTGATTCATTCAAAGTGCAATGTAGGGTGGAATTCTCCCACCCTACAAAAAAACAACATTCATTCCCCAGTAGACAGTTCTGTAGCCCGTATGTAGGCTAAGAGAAATACGGGAGATCATAGAAACACGCTATCCCGAACTAGATAAACGTCATACGGGCAACAAAGGTGTAAACTACTTTTCTGTTTGGTGAAGAATCTCCCTATATATTCTCACATAAATAATCTCAGGGACTCTTTAAAGACATTAATAAAGAACCTGTTTTCTCATAACGCTGCTTCATTACTTCTGCTTGAGTCATTATTGTTTTATCAAGCATTAAAAATAACGGTTCTAAACGACGCTTATCGTATGGTTCTATTAATGCACTATAAGCAGCCTCTAGAACCACTACAGCAGTATCATGAATATCCTTATCGTTGAAACCATGCAGTGCCACATATTTATGCTCCTTCTCATCAGGAACAACCGCCCTCCTCTCTAAAGTCGTATCCAAAATCAGTCCTTTTAATAACGTTAATAAACTCGCATATAAATCAAAATCAGCACAGCTATCAAAGGCTTTAAATTCTATTCTTCCCTCTTCTGCTTTTACACGTGCGACTTGTGTTAATGAAGGAGTAGATTGTATTTGGGTTGCCCCTTCAGGCAAAAAAACCATAACAGCAGGTCGCGCCCCTGTTCGATGCCAGGTTCGCACCGAAAGCCCATCCCACAGCTTGTTTTCATAGAAGGGGGAACTAAAGCTAAAAGGCACTATCCACGGACTGTAATAGGTTAGCTTTTTAGCAACATCTATCATTTTTTCAACCGACATCCCAAGAGCAGAAAGGCTAAGATCAGGTCCATAACTCATCATAGGTATATCAGCTGTTTGCTTTTCAGGGGAGGATAAGCGACGTTTTATCTCAAAATTGCTTAATGGAGGAGTAGGCAAAAATTCTTTTTGAATTGGATTAAAGCTTATGCTAACAGGCGTTAAATCATAAGGAGCGATAGCCTCTATTAAGAGCTGGTAACTTTCATTAAGCTCATTGATTGCAGCCCCAATACTACGATGTATGGTCGTGCGAATCTCAATCCCCTTAGGTGAACACCCAGAGACTTCACCCTTATCAGTAAAACGCTCATAACCCTCGATATACCAACGCTTCAGCTTAATTCCTGCATCACCTACACGCAGTTGGGGATAGTCTGTTTCGTGCAACGGTAAAGAATCTATAATACTGGCAAATATTGAGAAGTCAGTATTGCTAAAGTCAGCAAACTCACCTTGTTTATTTAAAAAAGCTATTTCATGCTCTATTCCATACTGGAATACCATAAGCTCATCCTTGAGTTGTAAAGAGTTAATTGATGCTGTATTTTTTATATCACACAGAGTTAATACGAGATTTATTAATTTTAATCCAAGACATCCATGACGTTTGTACTCCACGTTTATCACGCAGCTTTCCAGCAACCGTCTCCCTGTTTGAGCTTTCTTCTGGAAACATAAAAATAGCTCCCATCAGTTTTTCTCTTTCAGGAATGCCACACAAATTAAAACAAGACGCTGATTGCAAAATGCCTCCACTTGACCAATAGGTTTGGATATTTCGGGCTTCTGCTGCCAAGAGTAAATTTTGTGTCGCCGCACCTGTCGCTGCTATGTGTTCATCTCTAACGATTTGCTTCGCTATCTTTTTTTTCTCCGTTTGATCAGTACCATTTTCTGGCTCAGGTAGCCATGTCACCATCACCAAACCACCACAGGCTGACAGCATTCGAACTATCTTTGAATTTTTATCAACATTAGATTTAGGCGAATCAGACAAACAATGACCTAACTCAAGACACATTTTTTGCGACAAAGCATAGAAACGCCAAGGAACTAAAGAATTCATCACACCTTCTCGATGAATAATATTAGCGGGATAATGAAAAGGCGCCCAATTAGCAATCTTTATGGATTCATCAATACGCGTATTGAAATCAGAAGGAATATCAACAGGCTGGTCTAAATCTCCTAGCACTTTCAATGTTTTCCTTTTTTTAATCACCCTATCGATAGCAGATATAAACTGCTGAGAAGATAAGAGAGGGGGTTTATTATTCATATAGCACACCGCGACCTTTAACGAGAGTGATTATTATCATCATTTGATAGAATAAATCAATAAAATATTGATAAACTAACTTTCTTATTATGGTAAAGGTTGCTGGATATTTAACTAGATTTTGATTTGAATATTTTCTCATGATAAGATCATTATGCAAATAATAATAGCTATCATTATTATTGAATATTTGAAAAGCCTATGTCAATGCCTCGCAGAAAAAAGATATTTGAACGCCATCTATGTATCGATCACCGTTGGATAGCTATTCTCATCATTATCCCTCTTTTGATTACCACAATAACAGGCGTGTTACTCCTACTAAACGCTACTTCTGCACGCATTCTTTCGATAAAACCAAGACAAACAGGCTGGTTAATACAATCACACAAAAGGCAGTTATTGGAGTAAAAATATGCGTCAGTTGTCTTTTTACCTTCTTATTCCTGTTGATTTCAGGCGGGATATTGATTTTTAAGCATTACCAGCGGAAACTTAAAAAAGGTATTTAATTGTTATCATTATGATTTGTGAAATTACTTTCTACCTAGATTCTACTTAAATCTTAATCCACTCACACTAAAACTACGGAGCGTTAGCTTTGAAACTTGATACAACTTATAAGGAAGTGATCATTCTATCCATTTTTATTATTGGCTTTCTTTTGTTCTTTTACACCTCTAATCGCAGCACACCAAACTGCGAAGGAGAGCATTGTGCCGCCCCTCTTGCCTCTGGAAAATCTGGTTTTTTAGTGGTCGCGCCTGATCGTGGTTATAAAGGGAATCAAACGGTACGAACGGCTTTTCAAGCGCTGGATAAAAATCATAATGCACAACTGGTCTTTGCAACGGATGAGCGCATGAAACCTTATTTAATCAAAGCGGTTCAGCAACTCAAAAAGAATGGGGCTAAACAGCTTGTTATTCTGCCTGTGTTTTTATCGGCTTCACATCCTCGCTTAACCCGTTTTAGAACAATGTTACAGCAGGAGGTGAACGATACCAACGATACAATAATTTTTGCGCGACCTTTTGGTGGCAGTTATTTGGCGGTTGAACAGCTCGTTGAACGCATCCGTGAAAGTGATATTAAAGATCATTCCATTATTCTCGCAGGGCACGGCGTATCTTCCAAAGAAAGTAGCCGAGCGATGCATTTAGACCTACAAAGAATAGCAGATCAAGCCATGCAGGATATGGGTGATAATAAAATAGAGGCGGTGCTTTGGCCTGAGGGTGAGGATAGAAAGCTACTGAAAAAGCAGGAGGAAGCGGCATGGAACTGGGTTAAAAAGCTTGATGATGGTCAAAAAACATGGCAAATAATCCCCTTTCATATGGGGGATGTATTGGATGGCATGATGAATTTTGATGGTCATTTGCAACGAGGCAAACCGAAAAGCATCAAAATGCACGATTACAGCAATAATGAAGCTGAATTCTATGCTTTGTGGATGCAACGTGAAGCTAACCGTTACGCATCAGAAAAAGAAGTGTCGATAGGGATTGTCTTTAATGCACATGGCTCCGATTTTCATTGGAATCAAACCATGCGCGATGCTACCGCTGATTTAGCCAAAAAAATCCCATTGGAATATGCCTTTTCGATGGCTGATCCTGATGATTTACGCAGTGCGGTCAAACGCTTAGAAAATAGAGGCGTGGGCGTGATTGTTATCGTGCGGGTATTTGGTATGCGAACCAGTTTTCGTCATTCCGTCGAACGCTTAATAGGCTTGGATATTGATGCACCTGAGCTGTGTCAATTAGATGAAGGCGGCAGTCATTACGGCACACCCCCCATGCGTTTACGCACCACCGCCTTAGTTGTTACCGAAGGGGGTTTGGCCGATAGCCCGCTGTTTGCAAAAGCACTATTGGATCGCGCTAACAAATTATCATCCAATAAAAAAGACACTGTTATTGTGGTTGCACACGGTAAAGGACGTGATGAGGCGAATAAACAATGGTTAAAAGTACTTGCATCACTCACTGAGCAAATGAAAAAAATGGGGGGCGATCAGTTTAAGGCTATTCAATACCAAACATGGCAAGAAGACTGGCAAGATAAACGAGGCACACGCATTGACTCGGTAAAACAAATGGTTGAAGCCGCGCAAAAAGATGGCGGAACAGCGATAATCATCCCCGCAAGAACCACAGGAAAAGGGCCAACGAAACGCTTTTTAGGTGATTTAAACTACAAAGCTGGCAGTGGTTTTGCGCCACACCCACTCTTCCCGCAATGGGTTGAAAAACAAATGCAACGCGGGTTAGAAACACTAGAGCAAACACGTCATGTCTGGTATCCCGCCTTAGCCCCCTCAAACGGAGACAAGTAAATGAAACCGCTTATTATTACCTTATTTTTAGGATTATTGCTGAGTGGCTGTGATTCAAATTCAGATCAAACAACATCAGCAAACCCAGCAACACTTGGCGGTGCTTTTACCCTGCAATCCACCACAGGCAAGGTATCACTGGCTGATTTTAAAGGTAAAGTTGTTGTACTTTACTTTGGCTACACCTCCTGCCCCGATATTTGCCCTACTTCACTGGCAATATTAACATCCGCCTTTCATTCCTTGGATAAAGAACAGCAACAAGAGATTCAGCCCTTACTGATCAGCCTAGACCCAGAAAGAGATACGGCTGAAAAGCTCAAAGACTACACCGCCTACTTTATTCCTAAAATGATAGGACTCACAGGAAGCCTTGATACGGTAAAACGTATTGCCAAACAATACAAAGTCAACTTTCGTAAAACAGACACCGATAGCGCGCTAGGCTACGTTGTTGATCACGCTTCTATTTATTTTATTATCGGACGAGACGGTAAATTATTTACACATCTTATGCATAACGCTAACCCTGAAGAAGTCGCAGAGAAAATGAAGCAGGCATTGGCAAATTAAAACTCCTAGCACTTCCCCTCGTCCCGCTCCCGTCTCCCATCTCGTTCCCAAATTCCTATTTGGGAACGCAGTCTGGAAATTCCATTTCCATAGTGCTGTATCGAAATAGAATTTCTAAAATAGCGTTACCAAATGGAATTTGGTAACGAGACTAATAATAGATTCAACACAAGCTCTAGGCGTATTAGTTAGCGCTAAACATAAGCAGGATATTGGTATGCGTTTTTTATCAGAGCTTGAGAATGGAAAACCAACGGTGCAAATGGATAAGGTCTTGTTACGTTGCCTGCTGGCTTATTTCTCTTTATCCTTTTTAGTTAGCAAATCTATCGTTTCATCAGCTGATTTTTTAGATAAATCCATAACCTTTCCATTTTTGCCAATTTTAAAATACACTGCTTTACCCGACTTTTTAATCGCTTCCAATAATTTTTTAACCCTCTCCATGCGTTTTAGGCGGTCTGCAAATTGTAGTGAACTTTCTAAAACAGTAATAAGAATAATACCTTGCCAAATAATATCGACAAAATCACCCTTTTGAATATCATTGTTAATAGGCTCTTTAGTAAAAGTAACTTTTTGCTTGAATTCTTCTGCAATAAACTGGGTAATAGCAGCCTCTAGTTCAGGCTGTTGATCAGGGATACGAAACTGTATTTCAGACATAATTGAGACTTCCTTTGTAAGTTTTAGGTTTGATAAATCGTATGAATTATGTAAAGACTATGGGGATAAAAAAAACAAATTTCATCAGAAGTTTAAGATTTATCCCGTAACTGAGTTACATGTTTAATACTTAACCCTGTTGTTTCAGCCACCATCTCAATGGATAACTCTAATGCTAGTAAATTAATGGCTATTTTTTCGTTAGCTTTTATTTCACCTTCTTTTCTCCCTTTCTCTAATCCTTCTTCTAGCCCTTTTTCCATACCCTTTTCCATACCCT
>JAGLBQ010000359.1 GCA_023146675.1 Cocleimonas sp.
ACATTTCCTGATATTAATAAATTTCATTTTAGACGTCCCGTAGAAAGGCGTGGCATATTGTTTCAGCGTGGATTCTATCGAGGACAATTTATAGTTCGCATTAAAAAACAGCAATATACAACTCTGTTTATTACTAGAGGGAAATTGGATCACTCCTCCTTTGGGCAGCTAATTATTCTAAGCTTGCTGGGTATTCTCACTATTTTAACACTCCTTTACTTTGCCATCCGCTGGCTGTTTCAACCCTTGAAAGGAATACAATCCGATATAAAACGTATTGGTCGTGGTGAATTAACCCATCGTATAAAAACCAAGCGTAAAGATGAGTTTGGAGAGTTAGCACAGACCGTTAACCATATGGCGGATGATATAGAGCAAATGCTAGAAGCCAAGCGTCAACTGCTTCTTGCCATTAGTCATGAACTAAGATCACCCATAACCCGCGCTAAAGTTGCCTTATCATTGATGGACTCAAGTAATTTGAAACAAGGTTTGGTGGATGATCTGAATGAAATGGAACATCTAATTCATGAATTGCTGGAAGCTGAGCGTCTTAAAAGCAAGCATCATGTCTTGAATCTAACTGAAATCTCACTAAATGCATTAATTAAAGGTGTGTTAGAGGGTCACTTTCAACAAGAAAATATTACATTGGAATTAGCAGAAAACTTGCCCATATTGGCATTAGATGATGTGAGGTTGAAATTTGTCATAAAAAATTTGCTGGATAATGCCGTTAAGCATCAAAAAAACAATCAGCAAGCGATTGAAATTAAGACGCAAAATAATCAGCAATGCATAAAGCTCAGTATCAGGGATTACGGTGCAGGTATCGCCACAGAACATTTAGTACATCTAAGCGAGCCCTTTTATCGTGCAGATCCATCAAGACAACGCAAAACAGGAGGCTATGGTTTAGGGCTGTATCTGGTTAGGCTGATTATTGAAGCGCATGGTGGAGAGTTGCAGATTGAAAGTGAGTTAGGGAAGGGGACTTGTGTGGTTGTGGCGTTGCCATTAAGCACTACTGTTGATTAAAAAACAAACACTAAAGAGCGCGTTCTTAAGTGAGGTCTTTCATTTGATATGTACTCCTTTATTTCTGCATCGATTCCTAAATTAAATGGGAAGTGTAATACTGTTATAAAATTTGAATAAACTCAAGGTACCTAATGAAAATAGTATTAGCTCAGCGCAAAGATCTGGACGGTATCGTTGATATTTATAATCAGGCTATCAGAGCAGGGCGTTGCACTGCGGATACTGAGCCTTTTACTATAGAGCAACGAATGGCGTGGTTTGAAAACCATCACCCAGACAAATTTCCTTTATTGGTTGCAAAAGAGGGAAATGAATTGCTAGGGTATCTAACAATAAGTCCCTATCGTGAAGGTCGCAAGGCTGTTCAGCATACTGCCGAGGTTAGTTATTACATTTCTTACAACCATCATCGCAAAGGGATAGCATCGCGCTTAATGTCTGGTGCGCTAGAACGCTGTCCTTCTTTAAAGATTAAGCATTTAATTGCAATTCTTGTTGGTAGTAATCAGGGTAGTATTGGCTTATTAGAGAAGTATGGTTTTGAGCTGTGGGGATGTTTTCCTAATATTGTTGAGTTTGGTGATGACAGAATTGATCATCTTTATTATGGGCTTACCTTAAAAGACTAAGAATTATCTGCTGGACTCCAATGGGATAATTCAGCGCAGTCAATTTCCATTTTCCAATTATCCACGGGAGTCGTGTCGCTGCTTAAAATAGCGGTGGCGTTTAATATTTGAATATACTGTTTACGTGGAATATTTTCTGCGCCCATGCTCATTAGGTGTGGGTTTTCTATTTGACAGTCAATGAGTGCATAGTTGCGTTGTTGAGTTATTTTTGCTAATGCTATAAATGCCATTTTTGAAGTATCGCGCTCAATGCTAAACATGGATTCGCCACTAAAAACGGCGCCAGTATCCACGCCATATAGTCCACCAACCAGTTTATTCTTGCTATTCCAGACTTCAACAGAGTGAGCGATATTGCGTTTATGTAGTGTGATATAGGCATCGTACATTTCTTGCGTTATCCATGTGCCATCGGTGTAGCTTCTAGGTGCTGCGCAGGCACGAACTACATCAGAAAAGCTATGATCAAAGGTGATGCGGTAGCCTTTATTACGCATGTTTTTACGCAGGCTACGATGAAAATTAATTTTATGTGGATAGAGAACGGCACGCGGATCTGGAGACCACCAGTAGATAGGTTCTTCTGGGCTAAACCAAGGGAAGATACCTGAGCGATAGGCATTGATTAATCGCTCAGATGATAAATCTCCGCCCATAGCGAGCAAACCATCAGGTTCATCCCACGCCATCTCAACAGGTGGAAAGGGTTCATCGCTAGAGTAGGGGTCTAGCAGGGTGAGGAAGGATTCGTTCTCTTTATTCAATGTGCTTATTCTTTTTCTGCGAGTTCATCTAAAAACTTTTCAGCATCTAGGGCAGCCATACAACCTGTTCCTGCCGAGGTGATCGCTTGGCGATATACGTTATCCATAACATCTCCTGCTGCATAAACACCTTCGACACTGGTTTGGGTTGCATTGCCTGATGTGCCGCTTTGTACGGTTAAGTAGCCATTTTTCATCTCAAGATGTCCTTT
>JAGLBQ010000036.1 GCA_023146675.1 Cocleimonas sp.
CTTTCGCGTGTTGTCATCGATTTTTCAGGTCGTCCAGGGCTGGAACATCATGTTGATTATAAACGCTCTCATATTGGAAACTTTGATACTGACCTCATTCATGAATTTTTTCAGGGCTTTGTTAATAGTGCTAAAGTCACGTTGCATCTGGATTGCATTCGTGGGCGCAATGCGCACCATATCGCAGAAACTATTTTTAAAGCTTTCGGGCGCGCATTACGCATGGCAGTTCAAATGGATCAGCGCATGGGTGGTGCCATTCCTTCAACTAAAGGAACTTTGACTAGTTAAATCATATGTCTACAATCGCTATCGTTAATTATAATATGGGCAACTTGCATTCTGTCAGCAAGGCATTGGAACATGTTGCTCCAGAAGGAACTAAAGTTGTTCTTACCGCTTCAGCAGATGAAATTCTTGCCGCTGATCGTGTCGTTTTTCCAGGTCAAGGCGCAGCCCGTGATTGCATGAATGAACTCAATAAAGCAGGCTTAGTTGATGTGATTCGTGAAGCCGCCACGAGCAAACCATTTTTAGGTATTTGTATGGGAATGCAAGTATTAATGGAGCACAGTGAAGAGCATGATGGGGTTGACTGTATTGGTGTCTATAAAGGTAATACACACTCCTTTTTAGGCAGAATCCCACCTAAAAGTATTTTTGGTGAGAGATTGAAAATTCCTCAAATGGGCTGGAATCGTATTTTACAATCGCAACATGATCACCCTTTATGGAAAGGCATTGATGATGGTGCACGCTTTTATTTTGTACATAGTTATTTTGTTGACCCTGAGGATAAATCACTACGTTCTGGCATCACCGATTATGGGCTAAGCTATGCCTCTGCCATTGCCAAAGATAATGTCTTTGCAATTCAGGCGCACCCTGAGAAAAGCGCAGATAATGGCTTGCGACTACTTAAAAACTTCACTGAATGGAATGGAACTGTTTAAATGTTATTACTCCCCGCAATTGATTTAAAAGACGGACAATGTGTACGTTTACGCCAAGGTCGGATGGAAGACACCACCGTATTTTCTGATAGCCCTGTGGATACCGCAACGCGCTGGGTAGAAGCAGGTGCAAAGCGTTTGCATCTGGTGGATTTAAATGGTGCCTTTGATGGTAAACCTGTTAATAGTGATAGTGTTCAAGCAATCGCTAAGAAATTTCCTGATTTACCCATTCAAATTGGTGGTGGAATTCGTGATGCAGACACCGTACAAGCTTATCTAGACGCAGGTGTCACGTATTGTATTATTGGCACTAAAGCCGTTGAAGATCCTGATTTTGTGATCTCACTCTGCAAGCAATTTCCTGATCATATCATTGTTGGTATTGATGCTAAAAATGGCATGGTTGCAACCGATGGTTGGGCAGAAGTATCGACTGTTTCAGCTATCGATTTAGCACAAAAATTCGAACAGGCAGGTGTTGTCGCTATTGTTTACACCGATATTTCACGTGATGGCATGATGACAGGGGTTAATATTGAAGCAACGGTTGAACTCGCTAAAAGTATCTCGATCCCTGTGATTGCATCAGGAGGAGTGACGAATATGGATGATATTATCGAACTATGCAATGTAGAAGATGCAGGGATTAGTGGTACGATTTTAGGACGTTCGATCTATGAAGGAACGATTGATCTTGCAAAAGCACATCAATATGTCGAATCACTAGAGTCTTAATAATCCACCTGAGTTATTTTAGACTTATTAGTGTCTTTATTACAATTTCCTTCTATTTTCAAAAAAAATGTAATATTTTAAGAAAGATCCTCATCTAAAGGATCTTTTTTTTCTTCAATAAATACTGCGATAGAGCGACTTCTTAAAAAATAGATTTAATTATAAAAATAATAAATCCCTATCCTTTGTAATGAATATCTATCTGAAAAAATACAATATCTATCTGATTTTACTGGTGATTATTTGTTCTTGATGATCATCAATGCAGTAAAACTAGCCTGCGATTAAAGTCAGAATATAATTTTTTATCTAGATCCTACAAAAAATATTTCTATTATTTTCGAACACCTAATAAGGTCTAGGTTCAACTGAGATGAATCAAATTGAATGCTCCAATAACAAAACAAGAACCCAAACTGCTCCCTGGTGATTTAGCCATCTGGTTTTTTATTTTTATGGAGTTATTGGTTTTCGCAATTGCCTTTATTTCTTATTCAGTAATGCGTATAAAAAATATAGAGATGTTTAATGAGTATCAGCTCACGCTTAATACCGAGTTAGGTGCGGCAAATACTATCTTATTAATTACCTCTAGTTATTTTGTTATTCGCGCGATTCATGCCATCAAAGTAGATGATATAAAAAATTGTACTAAATGGCTTTATGCTGCATTAGCAGGGGGCACAGGCTTTCTTATTTTAAAATCCATTGAATACTATGATAAGTTTTCAGAAGGTATTGATCTAAGTACGAATATTTTTTATTTTTTTTATTTTTCGCTCACTATGTTTCACTTTTTACACGTGATATTAGGCATGATTATTCTGCTGTTTATTGCCATTAAAACACAGCGTGGTGGTTATAGTAGTGAAGACCATGTAGGTATTGAATCAGGGGCTTCCTATTGGCATATGGTTGATTTAGTTTGGATCGTCTTATTCCCTCTGGTATACATAATCCGATGAAAAAATATTACAATATCCACAGCTTATGGATCTTAATGCTCGTATTAACCATGATGACTTATGCAATAGGAAAGTTAGGTTATAGTGGGCTAAACATGATTTTTCTACTGTTAGTCACCGTTATTATCAAAGGTGTGATTATAATTCGTGAATATATGGAGTTGCGTGGTGTTTCGTTTCTATGGCGTGCAATTATGTATGGTTGGCTCTGGGTGGTGACTATTGCAATTGCCATCGCTTATATGTTGAGTCTTTAAGGGAATGACTAATGAGTGTAAAAAAATTATTCTTGAAACCGACACAATCTCTCGTGTGGATCTAAATTTTATGAATAAGACTCATTTTGAAGAGATAGAAATGGTAAAAGAGCTGGGTGAAACTATTACAGCGTATCAAGAAAATAATAAGGGTGTAGAGAAAATTACGAGATTATTAAATAGTTGGCTTGAACACACAAAATTACATTTTGCCCGAGAAAATGAATTAATGCAGGAAACACATTTCCCTGCATTGTCTATTCACTCACAAGAACATGATGCGGCTTTAAATCAAATGGAATTGATAACAAAAGAATGGCAAACTAATAAAAATATTGAAGCAGTGGCGGATTTTGTTTTTATTAATTGGCCTCATTGGTTTAATACACATGTTAACTCAATGGATATGATGACGGCAAAGTTTGCAGTAATGAATGGTTATACCGAGTAACCATTATAATTTAAAATTTTTATTAAATTAGTGATGGGTTAAAAAAATAGTTTTTAAAAAACTTATTTAGATAGAAAAAATTCAGATTGAAAAATACAAACAAGGTTAATTAAATGAGCGACATCCCTTATTATCAAAGCCAAAAAAATGAAATTGAATTATTTGAGCATTCTTATAATAATCAACTCCCTTTACTCATAAAAGGACCAACAGGCTGTGGTAAAACCCGTTTTATCCAACATATGGCCGCTAAGTTAGGGCGACGCTTATACACCGTTGCCTGCCATGATGACTTAACGGCGGCGGATCTTGTGGGTCGGCATTTAATTGGCGATGGTGAAACCTATTGGCAAGATGGTCCCTTAACTAAAGCGGTACGTGAAGGTGCTATTTGCTATCTTGATGAAGTCGTTGAAGCGCGCAAAGACACGACGGTTGTATTGCATCCGCTATCAGATGATCGCCGCATACTTCCTATCGAGCGGACAGGTGAATTACTGCAAGCATCCCCCGAATTTATGCTGGTGGTTTCCTATAATCCTGGTTACCAAAATCTACTAAAAGGCATGAAGCCTTCGACACGGCAGCGTTTTATCTCAATGCGTTTTGATTATCCTAATATCGAAACCGAAACTATGATTGTGCAAAAAGAAACAGAGATTAATAAAGAGACCGCCACCCAATTAATCGAATTAGCTCATGCACTACGCGTACTGAAAGACCACGACTTAGAAGAATCTGCGTCAACCCGTTTGCTGGTTTACGCAGCCACTCTGATTAAATCAGGTTTTAATCCAATTGACGCTTGCCGTGCTGCCATTATTGAGCCGCTATCTGATGATGAGGAAACCGTTGAAGCCTTAATGCAAGTAGTACGCGCTAAAATAGATATTTCATCCGTATAAAAACCACAGAAGAACCGTTATGTCACTAAAGCTTAACACCAATGATCAAACCGCCACCTTTGCTGAGGCTTTTTTTATAGCAAATTTACTATTCATTGGCATTTTTTATATTGCCTTATGGGTGCTTTATCTGCGTCATTATAAAGAGGCATCAGAGGTTGGAAAGCATCACTTAAAACAAACCTTGCTGGCAGCGAGTATTAGTACAAGCATTGCAGTATTAATGAATATCGGCATTCTTCTTACCACGGGTTATGCCTCTCTCGCAGGCTTATTTATGGCTGAATTTTATCTTATGATCGTTGTTCCTGTTTTTCTTATTATGGGGATTTTTGGTTTTACAAAAGCATCCAAAGATGAGAAATATACCTTTCCCGTAATTGGACGCTTAATAAAATCATGATCACGGATACCGTTCAGGAACCACTTTCTTTTCGAAAAAAATTGGGGGATGTTCCTGGAAGCTGGGCTATTTGGGCTGCCATTTTAGCGGAAATGAGCGAATTTGCGATTATGTTTGTTGTCTACTTTCTGGCTAAAGTACATAACCCTGAGCTATTCTACGACGGTCCAACTCGGCTCAGTACCCTAGCAGG
>JAGLBQ010000360.1 GCA_023146675.1 Cocleimonas sp.
GATTTTTTCTGAACGTAGCTCATCACGACGGTGTACTAAAATAACCTCATCGGCAATATTGGAGAGGTAAAGTGCTTCTTCAACCGCAGTATTACCGCCACCAATAACTGCAACTTTTTGGTTACGGTAGAAAAATCCATCACAAGTAGCGCAAGCTGAGACGCCGCGACCTTTAAAGGCTTCTTCTGATTCTAACCCTAGATACATGGCTGTTGCGCCCGTAGAGATAATTAAGGCATCGCAGGTATAGCTGCCACTATCACCTGTTAGTTTGTAAGGGCGTGAGCTAAAATCAACCGAACTAATGTGGTCAATAATAATTTCAGTCTCAAATCGTTCCGCATGTAGTTTCATGCGTTCCATTAAGTCAGGGCCTTGAACACCCGCATTATCGCCTGGCCAGTTATCCACATCGGTGGTTGTCATTAATTGTCCACCTTGTTCCATTCCCGTTACCATGACAGGGTTTAGATTAGCGCGTGCAGCATAGACAGCAGCGGTATAGCCAGCAGGACCTGATCCTACAATAAGTAATCGGCAATGTTTAGGTGTGTTTGTAGCGGCGCTCATAAAATTCTCCAAATAGTCTGTGTTGTTATATTTTTATATTTATAAGTTTAAAGTGAAATTATGGGGGTATTTGCTAAGGAATAAAAGGTATCAGGAAAAGAGAATTTGTTATTTCTCTTTTTTAGCAGTTTTTTTTTATTTCAATTACCTTTATAATCAAGAGGATCTTAGTGGTTTATAACCTAAATTATGCGACTTTTCATCCCAGTTTAATGAAAAGTGCGTAAAACTGAGTCAATTACGCATTATGACTTTATACTTTATTTGTGTGGAACTTTTATATAACTTTTGCTCTAATTAGGCGAGGAATTGTTAATTAGGGATTAATAGTGAATCCTTAAACTATCATCGTAATACCACCATAATGTATAATCTGTCAGGGACGATAGAAATGAACATCAATGTTAAAAATCAGGGGAATGATTTTGGCTGAAAAAATAGATTTAAATGATCAGAAACGAGTAAGTTTACAACAAACAAGTATCTTGTTTTTCTCAGGCATAACGGCTGTTATTTTATTGGCGTTATTAACCTATCACCCTAATGACCCAGGGTTATTTGTACACGACACCAATGCTGCGGTGCAAAATAAAGCAGGTCCTGCGGGTGCCTTTTTAGCCGATATTTTAATGGGCTTTTTTGGTTATCTATCTTATATTATTCCTGTTGCCTTCCTCATTTTAGGTTTTTCTCTGTTCCGTAAGTCATCTATTGATTTGAAAGGTGTTAACCTTTGGCTGACCTTATTAGGTGCTTTTCTTGCGCTGTTATCAGGTTGTGGTTTGGTTACCATGTTGTGGCCTGAAAGTGATCTGATTTATAAAGCAGGTGGTCTATTAGGGATTGCTGTTGCCAAAGTTTTTGTCTGGATGCTAGGGCATTTTGGTGCAACGTTATTATTATTCACTGGTTTCTTTGCAGGTATTACCTTAATTGCAGATATTCCTTGGTTGAAAATTATTGACTATGTGGGTGATAAAGTTCTTGATGTTTTTGATAAAATATTTGGTGATGGTAGCGATAATGAAAAAGCAGATGTACAAATAGATAATGGTGGAGGGAGCAAGAAGCCATCAATATTTGCAACACTTGGCGCAGGTGTAGCTGGCCTTATGGTTAGCTTGCCTTTCTTGAAAAAGAAAAAAGAGGGCAGTAACGATAGGGCTAATGAAGATAACATTCCTGTCATGAAAGAAGTGGTTGCCAATGGTAAAAATAGTAAAGAACAAACATTGGGTGTTTCAGATGAAATATTAAACCCAGACGCATCAGTCGCTAAAACAGCGCTAGATGCGGGTAAAGATGATTCTAGCAAAGAATCTACGTTAGATAAGGTTGCAAAACAAGCCAAGCGTATGGTTCCACGTAAAAATAAATCTGCACCTAAATCAGCAGGTAAAAAAATCACACTGCCTCCGCTTAATTTGCTAGACAAGGCTCCAAACCAGCAGGGGCAATATTCAAAAGATGAAATTAATGATATAGCAGAGCGTATTATTAAATCATTGCAAGATTATGGCGTGCACGGTGTTACGGTCGAAAATGCACAGCCAGGACCTATTATTACCCGTTTTGAGCTGCAGCTACCTGCGGGTACAAAAGTGAGTAAAATTACTGGGCTAGCAAAAGATTTGGCGCGTAATATGGGCGTTATGAGCATCCGAATTGTTGATGTGATTCCTGGTAAAACGACCATTGGTATTGAAGTTCCAAATACTAAGCGTGATTTGGTTGCTATCCATGATGTATTAGCCTCCGATGAGTTTAAAAAAGCTGAATCCCCCTTAACATTAGTTTTAGGAAAAACGATAGGAGGGAAACCTTCTGTTGCTGATTTGTCAAAAATGCCCCACGTACTGGTAGCAGGTACAACAGGGTCAGGTAAGTCCGTTGCAATTAATGCAATGTTGATAAGCCTGCTTTATAAATCAACTCCAGAAGAGGTTAGGTTAATCCTTATTGATCCTAAAATGTTGGAACTGAGTACTTATGAAGGTATTCCTCACCTACTAACCTCCGTTGTTACCGATATGAAAGATGCTGCCAATGCACTACGCTGGTGTGTGGGTGAAATGGAGCGTCGTTATTCTGTCATGTCCCATGTTAAAGTACGTAGTCTTGCGGGCTATAATGAAAAAATTAGTCAGGCAATTAAAAATGGCAAGCCAATTATGGATCCAAGTTGGGATCCTACGAAGCATGTTGATACTCAGCCTAAGATTCTAGAGCCGCTACCTTTTATTGTTGTTGTGATTGATGAATTTGCCGATATGATTATGGTGGTTGGCAAGAAAGTTGAAGAGCTTATTGCACGTTTAGCACAAAAAGCTCGTGCGGCGGGTGTGCATCTTATATTGGCGACTCAACGACCATCTGTCGATGTTATAACGGGTTTGATCAAAGCCAATATTCCCACACGTATTGCTTTTCAGGTATCAACCAAAGTGGACTCGCGTACCATTTTGGATCAAGGCGGTGCAGAGCAGTTGCTAGGTTTAGGTGATATGCTTTATTTGCCACCAGGAACAGGGTTGCCACAACGTGTACATGGCGCATTTGTTGGTGATCAAGAAGTCGAAGATGTCGTCAATTATATTAAAAAACAAGGGGAACCCGATTATGTTACTGATGTCCTAGAGGATACTGGGGGGGCGAAGGGTGCTATCCCAGGATTAGAGCCTTTAGCAGATTCAGAGGGTGACGAACTTTACGATCAAGGTGTCGCCATTGTGACAGAATCACGTAGAGCCTCTATTTCTTACTTGCAACGTCGTTTGAAAATAGGGTATAACCGCGCAGCAAGTATGATAGAAGATATGGAAACAGCAGGTGTTGTTAGTGCAGTGCAGTCAAACGGGACTCGCGAGGTGCTAGCTCCAGAGCCTGTGGCAGATTAATTACTGAGGTATGCATGAAAATAATAGCAATTAAAACAGTTACTAAAACACTCGTTGCAGGTGCTTTGCTCGTAGGTTTAGGTTATAGCGCAAGCATTATAGCAGCACAGGATGCTGCCAGAACACGTCTAGATAATTTTTTTACGCAAGTAAACTCTTTAAAAGGCTCTTTTAATCAACAAGTCTACGATAAAAAAGGGAAAGTAATCCAAAAAGCAGCGGGGCAGCTTTACCTTCATCGTCCAGGAAAATTTCGCTGGGTTTATGCAACACCTGACCCTCAAGAAATTATCGCTGATGGTAAAAATGTTTGGATTTATGATAAAGATCTAGAACAAGTAACGGTTAAGCCAATGCGAGCAGCCATTGAAAGCACTCCCATTGCTATTTTAACAAGAAAAGCATCGCCTCAGTCACAGTTTCAAGTAAGCAAAATGGCTGATAAGAAAGCAGGTTTAGACTGGTTTAATTTAAAACCACATCGTAATTCACGTGATTTTAAAAATATCCAGCTAGGGTTGGATCGAAGTGGTCGATTACGTCAGATGGTAATGTTTGACAAGCTCGGTCAAAAAACAGTGATTAACTTAAATGTCACTAACAATGCGCCTGTTAATAGTAAACAATTTTACTTTAGACCACCAAAGAATGTGGATGTGATTGGTACTCCTTCCTAGAGTATTTCTTTATAAAGTGAATAATAAGAAAAGGGCTGATAAATTTATCAGCCCTTTTTTTTGCTATAATTTTAAATACAAAATTCTCATAGAGACATGTTACTGCAACCTCTATTCATATCAGGATCATCCGCATGACAATAATTAAACAAGAAGATCTCATCCACAGCGTTGCTGATGCCTTGCAAGCTATTTCCTATTACCATTCAAAAGATTTTGTTCAGGCAATGACTCGTGCATGGGAAATGGAGCAGTCACCTGCGGCTAAAGATGCAATTACGCAAATTTTGGTTAACTCAAGAATGAGTGCAGAAGGGCATCGTCCATTGTGTCAAGACACAGGGATAGTGGTTGTATTTCTTAAAATTGGTATGGATGTACAGTGGGATGCGAAGCTAAGTGTCAATGAAATGATAAATGAAGGAGTACGCCAAGCATATCAGTTGAGTGATAATGTATTGCGCGCCTCTATATTGGAAGACCCCGCAGGAAGTCGTCGTAATACAGGTGATAATACGCCTGCGGTTATCCATGTGGAAATGGTTAAAGGCGATAAGCTTGAGGTACAAATAGCGGCGAAGGGTGGTGGCTCTGAAAACAAAGCTAAAATGGTGATGTTGAATCCTAGCGATGATTTGGTTGAATGGATTGTTAAAACGGTGCCGACAATGGGTGCTGGTTGGTGCCCACCTGGTGTTTTGGGGATTGGTATTGGAGGGACGGCAGAGAAAGCAGCATTGCTTGCTAAACAATCACTAATGGATCCCATTGATATTCAAGACTTACGTCAACGCGGGGCAAGTAATCATCTAGAAGCGTTGCGTTTGGAAATAATGGATAAGGTGAATGAGCTTGGTATAGGCGCACAGGGGCTGGGTGGCTTAACTACTATTTTAGATGTGAAAATAAAAGATTATCCAACTCATGCGGCATCATTACCTGTATGTATGATTCCCAACTGTGCGTCTACACGGCATACGCATTTTACACTTGATGGCTCAGGGGCTGCTCTGCAAACACCTCCTGATTTAAATGATTGGCCCGATATTAGTTATCAGGCAGGTGATCAAGCACTACATATTAATTTGGATACTTTGACACA
>JAGLBQ010000361.1 GCA_023146675.1 Cocleimonas sp.
GATGAAATGGAGCAATGGCAGCCAGGTGCAGTACTGTTGTTATCAGGGAAAATATTAACAGGGCGAGATGCCGCGCATAAACGTTTGATTGATTTATTAGATAAGGGCGAGCCATTGCCTGTTGATCTTAAAGGACGTTTTATTTATTACGTTGGACCTGTTGATCCTGTTGGCGATGAAGTAGTAGGTCCAGCAGGACCAACTACTGCGACGAGAATGGATAAATTTACCCCACAGATATTGGAGCAAACGGGGCTGATGGGAATGATTGGAAAAGCAGAGCGGGGTAAAATAGCGATTAATGCCATTAAAAAACATAAAAGCAGTTATCTTATGGCGGTTGGTGGTGCTGCCTATTTAGTTTCAAAAGCAATTATTGGATCTAAGGTACTTGCTTTTCCAGATCTTGGTATGGAAGCTATTTATGAATTTGAAATTAAAGATATGCCAGTCACGGTAGCGGTTGATACAAAAGGAATTTCAGTGCATCAAACGGGACCGCAGAAATGGCAAAAAATAATACAGAGAAATAATATGAAAAATCTGTAATCATTTAGATTATACCTCGCTGGAAGGCAGCTATAATGAGGTATAGAATGTTTGTCTATAGGAAGGCGACGAATGGGCTTCCTAAGTTCGGGAAATTAAAATAATTAACTCTAGGATTACTATGAATAAAATACTAACTGGTCTTGCTTTAGCGACAACCACATTGCCTGTTTATGCGGATACTGCTCCACAAGCTCCTGCTCAAGTACCGCAGATGCAAACGCCGATGCAGATGCAAAAAGTACCTCAGATGCAAATGCCAATGATGCAACAAGCACCACAAATGCAAATGCCTAATATGAATAGACCTCATTCTGGTGGTAATAATGGCTCAAACTGGAATATGCCAAATATGAACTGGGGCAATGGCAATGGCTATAAAAATGGTTCAAATTGGGGTATGCCAAATATGGGGAGCGGTAAAGGTTCCAATTGGAATGTGCCAAATATGAATTGGGGTAATGGTGCTGGTAAGGGTTCCAATTGGAATGTGCCAAATATGAATTGGGGTAATGGTGCTGGCAATGGTTCAAATTGGAATATGCCAAATATGAACTGGGGTAATAACAGCAATCCTAATAATCGTGGTACAGCAATGTCGATGCCAAATATGAACTGGGGTAATAATACGGGTGGTTGGAATAGACCCATGCCAATGATGGGTGGTTATGGTGCACCTATGTATATGGCAGTGCCGATTGCTCCTCAAAACTCGATGATGCGACCTCAACAACAGATGATAATGATGCGACCTATGCCTATGCCGCAAGTAGCGTCTCCATCCCCGCAGTCTGGTGTAATGGCACAGCAGCAACAAACAGCAATATCTCAACCTGAGAAGAAACTATCTGCTGCTGATATTGTGAAGCAAAAAATAGAAGAGATGCAAAAACTGAATGAGGCAGTTTCCAAGGAGCTGAGAGGAGAAGGTCAGAAAGAAACTCAAGATAAAGTTGAAGCAAAGGCTGACGCACCTGTTGTTGCACAACAAAAAGCAGCAGAAGCAACGCCTGAAAAAGAGCAATCTGCGGCGGATGTTGTGAAGCAAAAAATTCAAGAAATGCAACAAATGAGTAAGGCAATTTCTAATCAGCTTTCTGGTGAGAATAAACAAGAAGCTAAGCAGGAAGACGTTAAAGTTGAAGCAAAGGTTGATGCACCTGTTGTGGCAGAGCAAAAAGCGGCAGAATCAAATGCTGAAAAAGAGCAATCAGCAACGGATGTTGTGACGCAGAAAATACAGCAAATGAAAGATTTGACTGCTGACATAGCAACAAAGATTTCAGGTGGTGATAAGGAAGAAGTAAAGGTAGCACCTAAAGCTCCTTCTTCTGAACCAACGGGACCAGCAGCAGAAGAGAAAGCAGAAATTCCTACAGCACCTAAAGTTCCTTCTTCTGAATCAAAGGAACCAGCAACAGAAAAGAAAGCAGAAGTTCCTACAGCAGCTCAATAGTTTAAAGGTTTAACCACAGGAGTACACGGAAGGTCTTCTAAAGGCTTGTTTCTATGAAATTATTGTCCGTGTATGTCTGTGTTCTATGGTTTATATTGTCTGGATAAACTATCTAAAAAATCACTTATTGCTTAATAATTGATCGCTACATATCCACTATTCCTCACCTTTTTTGTATTGTTGCAAAACCCCCTTTTCTTGTTGCTTATTCGCAACCTAAAATTGTCTAAAAGTCCCTGTATATGTTATAATTACGCGCTTAAAATACACTAAATCGGCGTAATAAAACTATGGCAGAATTTGTAGGGGAAATAACCCCCATTAATCTTGAAGATGAGATGCGTAAATCCTATTTGGAATATGCGATGAGTGTCATTGTCGGACGTGCATTGCCTGATGTTCGAGATGGTCTCAAACCCGTTCATCGTCGAGTTTTATTTGCGATGAGCGATCTAGGGAATGATTGGAATAAACCTTATAAAAAATCGGCACGTATTGTCGGTGATGTGATCGGTAAATACCACCCACATGGTGATACTGCTGTTTATGACACGATGGTTCGTATGGCGCAGCCTTTCTCTTTGCGCTATATGTTGATTGATGGTCAGGGTAACTTCGGTTCGGTTGATGGCGATTCGCCTGCTGCTATGCGGTATACCGAAGTTAGAATGTCAAAAATCGCGCATCATTTGCAAGCGGATATTGAAAAAGAAACCGTTGACTTTATTGATAACTATGATGGTTCTGAATCGGAGCCTTCAGTTTTCCCTACTCGTTTACCTAATTTGCTTATCAATGGTTCCTCAGGAATAGCGGTTGGTATGGCAACTAATATCCCGCCGCATAATTTAACGGAGGTTGTTAATGCCTGTATTGCATTGATTGATGATGATTCGTTGGATATTGCTGACCTAATGGAGTATTTGCCTGGTCCTGACTTTCCTACAGCAGGTATCATTAATGGCGCTCAGGGGATCAAAAAAGCCTACAACACAGGGCGTGGTAGTATAAAAGTTCGTGCTGTGGCAGAGATCGAGACAGATAAGAAAGGGCGTGAAAAAATAATTGTTCATGAACTACCCTATCAGGTTAATAAATTACGTTTAATAGAAAAAATTGCCCAACTGGTTAAAGAGAAAAAAATAGAAGGTATTTCAGCCCTGCGTGACGAGTCAGATAAAGACGGTATGCG
>JAGLBQ010000362.1 GCA_023146675.1 Cocleimonas sp.
GATGTGTCTATCTAAGGACGTATGACTTGTTTCAAAATTTAGTGCCACATCATTCTCACTTTTTTTGCGTACAATATGCAAAATCCAATCATAATTATTTTGTATAATAAAAATAATAACCACTTTTAAATCAATAATTATAAAGGAAAAAAAATGAGTCGATTACTCCGCTCAGGCGCTGTTGTAGGTGCTATGACAATGATTTCACGTGTTTTAGGGTTAATACGTGATGTTATCTTTGCTAATTACTTTCTTATTGGCGGTGCGATGGATGCGTTTATGGCAGCCTTCCGCATTCCTAATCTCATGCGCAGATTATTTGCTGAGGGGGCATTTTCACTTGCCTTTATTCCTGTTTTATCAGAATACAAAGAGACGCGTAGTAAAGAAGATTTAAAGCGTTTAATTGATCATGTGGCGGGCACCTTAGGCACTATTTTGTTGGTGATTACGATTATTGGGATGTTAATTGCACCGTGGATTATCACTGCCATTACACCTGGTTTTAGTCATAATGCGGACGCGCGCCCTGAGTTGGCGGCAGAGCTTTTACGTATTACTTTTCCCTATATTCTATTTATCTCTCTTAGCGCATTGATGAGCGGTATCCTTAATACCTTTAAGCAATTTGCAGTACCTGCCTTTACCCCTGTTTTATTAAATGTTGTGTTAATTGCCAGCGCGGTCTGGTTAGCGCCTTATTTTGAAGAGCCTGTGAAAGCATTGGCTTGGGGTGTTTTTGTTGGCGGAATTGCACAGCTTTTATTCCAAGTGCCAGCATTAATGAAGTTAGGTTTATTTCCCCGCTTCAGCCTAAAGCGGGGTCATAAAGGCGTAAAAAAGATTATGAGGTTGATGGTGCCTGCTTTATTTGGTTCATCAGTGGCGCAGGTAAATTTGCTAATTAATACCGCTATTGCTTCCTTGCTAGGTACAGGATTTATCACTTGGCTGTATTACTCAGATCGTTTTGTAGAGTTGCCGCTTGCTTTGATTGGTGTTGCTATTGGTGTGGTGATACTGCCTAAGCTTGCAGGAAATCATGCCAACGAGGAGGAAAAAGCCTTCTCTGCAACGCTGGGTTGGGCGGCTCGTTTAGCTTTACTAGCTGCGCTTCCTGCCATGATTGGTTTAATGTTATTGGCAACGCCCATTCTTGCAACGGTGATTGATAATGGTGTTAATGGCTGGCATGATGTGGAGATGTCAAGCATGAGTTTAATGACGTATGCCTTTGGTTTGCCTGCTTTTATTTTAGTCAAAGTACTAGTGCCTGGATTCTATTCACGCCAAGATACGAAAACACCCGTAAAGATAGGTATTATTGCTGTTTTTTCTAATATGCTATTGAGTTTGTGCATTGTTTATCCGTGGTATCAACTGGGATATGCAGGACCTCATGCGGGGTTAGCATTATCCACCGCATTAGCAGGTTATATCAATGCGGGCTTGCTTATCTACAACTTAAAAAAACAGAATATCTATCAAGCGCAAGCAGGAAATATTAAGCACCTGCTGCAAATAACAATAGCAACCATCATCATGGGATTCACTATTTGGTGGTTTACCCCTGCGGATAGTTGGTGGCAACAAGCAGGAATTTGGCAGAAAGTTTTTATGTTATTTGGATTAATTGGTAGCTCCGTTATTGTCTATTTTATTGCACTATTAGTGGTTGGTGTTAAACCAAAGCGTCTATTAAATGATGGTGAAAAAACGGCGTGATGGCACGTTTCAATACCCTTTTGTTGGGAGTTGCGATTGTTTGCCTCTTCCTTGTGATGATTTGGGGTTTGGCAGGTTGGTATGTCACTAAAAATGGACATCAGCAGCTTACTATTTTTCTTCAAAAAAATTTTGATACGGATGAATTAAACAGTATTGATGTTGAGTTACTACGCTATAAAACTAATTTTATTGGCGCAACTGCATCTATAAAAGTTAGCTCCAAAGTTGCTTTTATTGATGAGCAAATTGGCGAGCTATTCTTCAATGCCAAATTGTACTATGGCCCTGTTTTTATTGATAATGGCAAATTGCGTTTTGGTAAAGTATTGTGGAAAATATCGCTAGATCCTTTGTTGGCAGCCAAGCATATCTCAGAGTCCAGTCAAACTCAGATTGGCGAAATCTTCAAATCCAATAAACCTTTTTTAAGCCTATTGATTGATTTTGATAATACACTGCGCTATCACAGTCATCTTCGTATGCTAGCAACGCCCTCATTGCGCGCTGATCGTGTTATTTCTGATGGTGTGCTAAGTGCCGATTCATTGCAGCAGAAAATGCAAATCGATGCTAGTAATCTGAGCTTTGTTACTAGCACTGGTTTGTTAGATATTTCTACACTAACGATTAATCTTGATATTAATAAGCAAAAACAGGGGCAGCAAAAGCTTATTCGATATACGACGACGCCTTTTAAACTAAGTCTTTCAGGTATATCGGGAGTGACAGCCAGAAGTATTTTCATATCACGTGGAAACTTAGTGCATATTAACCAGCTCTTATCAGGAAAATTGCTGCTGAAAGCACAGCAAGCAAAAGAGCTTGAGCTAATTATCAATATGCGTGATTTATCAGTGAGTGGTTACCAGCAGTTTTTACAAGCAGAAGGTCAGGCATTAAATCTCAAGCAGCAAATTCAATGGACGCTGGAAGAAAATGCAGAGACCCCAGAAGGGCAGGATCATATCTGGCAGCTAAATGATAAAATTGATCAGCAGCGCGGACGATCAACACAAATAGTAGCGCAAAAGATGTTACCTAAAAAAACCAGTTTGATTAATGTCTCATTAGATATCAATAAAAAAAACAATGTTTTACCTGAGTTTATGCATAAAAATCTGGCAAATTATAGTAAGTATGGAGTTCTTAATAAGATTGACAGTCACTACCAAATGGTGATAAGAAGCGCTGGAAATAAGTTATTTGTTAATAATGATCCGATGACGTGGGATGATTTTTTGCAGGCTTTTATAGATGAAGGGAATTAATTTAGTACAGAGGTAGTCGAAGAATTTATAATGAGTAATAAATTTTGTTATTGTCAGTCATCTCCCCCATGAATCAAATGGAAATACCAAAAGGATTGCATTAAAGATGAAAAATAAACTCCTACTACTCGTTCCTATACTCTTATTTGCATTTTGGAGTTCCTCACTTCAAGCAGCGGTCTGGAAATCCAAAAATACGTGGTCAAATGCTTGGGAGGCAAAGTATCAAAACTGGGTAGCAACTAATTGGAAGCCCAACTTCTTTATGAATCCTAGTAACCAAAAATATTATCGTATTCCTCATGATTGTGCAGATGCTATTTACCTTATGCGCATGGTTTTTTCCTATGAGAATCGATTACCTTTTGTGATTAACAATGCTGCTAAACCAGGGAAATTATTCAGTAATAAGATGAGCCAGTGGGATGGTTTGTCAGAGCATCAGCGTCTACGTCAGTTTATGCTGTATATAAATGATAGAGTCGGGACGCGTTCGCTAGTGCATGATACTTATCCGATTCCATTAAGCCAGATTCGCTCAGGTGATTTATATGTAGAGCCAGGTTCTCATTCTTATGAAATTATCGGCATTACCGATACAGGCGTTACCGTTATTATGAGTTCGACAACGCCATCCACCCCAAAGATGATGATTAAATTGTACGCATATCCTTTCTTTATCCCTAAAGATATAAAAAATATGACGGATGGTTATCGTCGTTTTAAATGGCCGCCTAATATTCTTAAGCCCATGCAGCAACAGCCAGGCTATAGTGCAGAGCAATACGCCATCGCTGCGAAGACAAATTATAATTATGTTGCTTTTACCGATATTATCGCTAAGAAACTACGTAGAAGACCCGAGCCAATCGCTGAGAAAACCAAGCGTGTCTTAGTGGGTTTATGCTCCTTTGCCAAAGAGCGTGTCAATTATGTGAATGATGGGATTAAGTACTT
>JAGLBQ010000363.1 GCA_023146675.1 Cocleimonas sp.
TATGATTATTATTCAACACCATCACGCGATAAACGCCTCAAGCGTTATTTTGAAGAAGTGCTTAATATTGCCTATGCAGGGGGTGTTCTAAATGAAGGAAAAATAACACCACAATTAATTGCGCGCGCGATTTTTCATGATGAAGTACCCGCAGAAATCGAACATGCATTAGATCAGCATTGTCGTATTGCAGCCTATCCAAATGATGATAGTAAATACATTAATTTACGCCAGCTATGGAAAAATATAGCGAAAGGCAGCGTATCATCAGACCCGCATGCACCCTATGAAAATCGTTGGGGATTAACCAATAAACCCTTTGCTAAACAGTGTCGTACTTTTTAATCAGGAAGCGCTATGAAAATAAACATAAACTATTTTGCCAGCTTGCGTGAAGCAGTAGGGCGGGGTGAGGATACGATAGACTCTGAGGAAGTATCGCTAACAGCAAAGAAGGTATGGACGCTGGCAACAGGACAGGAATGTCTGCCAGATACTGTATTAGTTGCGGTGAATCAAGAATATGTCGATTTGGACTCTGTGGTTGTTGACGGTGATGATGTTGCTTTTTTTCCACCTGTTACGGGTGGGTAACTTTATCCTTAACAGACCCTACAAAAAAATTCTGTAGGGTCTGCGTATTTCGTGGTTGATTTTAGGTTTTTCTCTATGAGATTAATGTTAGCAATTAACCAAATTATCTGTGCCAGAGCCGCCATTACAGCCATTATTACCAACACCACCATTTAGATAATCATTACCCGATCCACCATTCAAGCTGTCATAATGAGGTCCACCATAGAGACGGTCACGACCTCGACCACCGTACATACGGTCTTCACCGCGCTGACCATATAAACGATCATTTCCTCCATGCCCTTTGATGGTGTCATGTCCAGAACCACCATAGATTCGATCATTGCCACGGTTGCCATTTAACGTATCATTGCCGCTCCCACCGCAAATAATATCATTACCCCCGCGCCCATCAACACGGTCATTGCCCGCTCCTGCATAGATGACATCTCGCCCTGGCGTCCCCACAATATAATCAGCCCCTGACGTACCCCACATGGTCACGCGGCGCCCTTTGCAGGTCATAATACGAAGTTGTGGGATGCTACGTAAATTTGACATGGTGATAAGCTTCAGTCCTGGAATTGCACGGATGCTTGGATCAGCAGAAACAGATTGAAAAGTAGCAGTAGCACCTAATAAAGTGATCAATGCAGCACTCGTAGCCATTTTAAAAGATAGTAATTTCATGGTATTTTTTTCCCTAAAAAGATTATTAATTAAAAATCTAAGAGATCTTTAGTTGGACGCTGTTTTTAAACGCCTCATCTTGTAGCTCTTATTCCATATAGCGCAAACGAGATTGTTAAGGGTTTATTTTTTTAAAAGAAATGGTTGATATTGAGCTATCAATTTAAAGCAGGGCAATGGAGGAGCATCGGGAGAGAGGTTTTATGCGACATCTTAATGCAAATATTTTCCGATGCTGTTAAGCGATGAGCCATTAAAAAACGGCATCATTTACAGCATCAGAAGGCTTACTTTTATGAAATTGTTTATGGGAACATCTATCAATAATATTCATTATATTTATATAAATAGGGATAATTAAGTACCTACTTAAACTTTAAACTTATTGCCACAAAATCGACAACGACACCAATCTTCTTCTGTTATTCCGACCCAATGTGGCGCAAGAACTTTGTTTACATTTTGGCTTTTGCACACTGGGCAGGCAATCCATTTGGCATCTTTTTCAGATTCGCAATCTTCAGTTTTTACACCAATAACCCGCTGTGAACCCCAGCTTGATGTTTCTGTTATGAGCTGTTTGCTATTTTTTTCTGTATATTTTTCATCATGCATAATGATAAGTTTTTGGCATTGTTTTCTAAAAGGCACCAATATGCCTGCTGTATCAAGAGTGCTTCGAAAGTTAACGAGTAACTCAAGAGAAGGGATGTGTGCCTTATAACCCATATGTAAAAAACCAGTTAGCTGGAACTGCTGCTTCGCCCATTTTAGCAGCGCCTCATCATCTAAGCATAAGAATTCTTGCACCGCCAATAAGCGCAACAAAAAAATCTGGTCTTCTGCGGGACAGGAAAGCAAATCTTTATCCTGAAAAAACTGTAGGAACTTCTCCCATGGGAAACCTTTAGAAAATAGTAATAACGTTGTGATAAAGCGCGAGTCAGGTGCTGTATAGACATCCTCAGTTGGGATGTCCTCCTTGTTTTTAGAAATTTTCAATGTCTCAATTCTCCAATGAATCACATATTTTATGTGAAGACTAATAAATCCCCTTTGGATGCAGAGTATGTAGACATAAGTTGAAAAGAAATTATAGAGAGGTACGACGGTAGAAATTGACCGATCAAAAGTTATTTATTAAAGAGAGCAATTGAGTGCCAGATATGCTGTTTTTTATTATGAAGGAAAGGGGGTGTGTGATGCTGATTTTCTATAAGCGGAGCTATTTAAAATTAATATATAGGCTTAATGTTGCACCACAGCAAGCCCGTTACGCAGTAAGATCTTTACTTTATCGCCTACCTTAAAATTTCCACCCAATGATTGTGTGATGGCTACGAGTTCACCATTGTGTTTTTTGACAATCAGTTCTAATTGATGGGTGGGCTTGGTCATTGCGGCAAAAATTTTAGTGACATCAACTGCACCATAAATACCAGCCCCACCACTACCAACATTCATGCCGATGCTACTACCGAGTGGGTTAGAATTGTTTGTTGTGGCAACTTTTTTTATTTGTGTAATCGTTCCTTGTTCTACTTTTTGGATGTTACCCTTACTAGGAGTTGAGGCTGTGTTTGCTGTACAGGCTGTTAGTGATAGGCAGATTAGTGCGCTTAATAAAAGCTTGAAATTTAACATAAATTATCTATTTATTCGCTTG
>JAGLBQ010000364.1 GCA_023146675.1 Cocleimonas sp.
CGTAAAACCATTGGTATCCGCATCCCTGATAATATTGTGACACAACATCTGCTAGACGAATTACGCCAACCTATTATGTCGAGCACTCTGATATTGCCTGATGAGGATTTTCCAATGACAGATCCCTATCAAATTCGTTTAGCACTAGAACAACAGGTCGATTTAATCATTGATGGTGGTTATAGCGGACATAATGCAACAACGGTTATTGATTTAATGGAAGATAGCCCCAAAATATTACGCCAAGGCGATGGCGATACTGACTGGTTAGGCGCTCACTAAAATTGGATATGAATTTAATATGGATATAAATTTCGAACAAATTATTTACAATATTGCTGTTTGGGCAATCCCTGTTTTATTTGCAATTACCGTGCATGAAGTTGCGCATGGCTGGGTAGCTAATAAACTGGGTGATGGAACTGCTCGAATGCTGGGGCGACTATCATTAAACCCTGCCAAACATATTGACCCTATTGGTACCATTTTAGTCCCTATTTTATTAATGATTTTTAGTCCAATTGTGTTTGGCTGGGCAAAACCTGTGCCTGTTGATACGCGCAACTTTAAAAATCCGCGTAGAGATATGGCGATTGTTGCTGTTGCAGGCCCTTTATCCAATGTCGCTATGGCTGTTTTTTGGGTTGGTTTTTTGCATTTTACACAGTCCATTATCACTGACCCTGCTATTGCAAAAGGTTTACAGTCAATGGCATTTGCGGGAATTTTGATTAATATCGTCCTCTTTGCTTTTAACCTCATCCCGATTCCACCATTGGATGGAGGACGCGTCCTCTCTGGATTGGTTCCTGCAAAAGTATCAGATTTATTAGATAAAATTGAGCCTTATGGATTTTTTATTGTTATCGGCTTAGTTTATCTTGGCGCTTTTGAGCCTATTATAATGCCTGTGATTGGCGTGTTTTTAAATCTGTTTGGGCTTTCTTAAAATCGTAGGGGTCGGTAAAGTTTAGGTAACCGACCAATCGAAGCAAATCATGGTCGGTTCCACAAAAAAGCTACACCGACCCTACCTAATGCTACAAACCAACACCTGCTTTAGCCTCATCCAGAACTTCACGTGCTATCACACGCACTTTATCAGCACCTGCCTCCAACACTTCATTGGCAACTTTTTCAGAACAAGCATCAGAGTGATAGTTTTCTCTAATAGGCTCTAGCATTGCAACAATATCATTTGCCAACGTCCCCTTCATTTCACCATAAAAGCGCTGCTCTCCCTTATTATATTTTTCCATAAAATAATTCGTCGTCTCCTCACTTGAACACAACTTCATTAAGTAAAAAAGATTGGTCATTTCAGACCCCATTTCTTCACCAATCACGGGACCTGTATCTGTCTTTGCTGATTTTACTTTTTTGATAATAGATTTAGGATCTTCAAGTAGGTCAATCGTATTACCATCTGATTTACCCATTTTGCCACTACCATCCAAACCAGGCACACGAACACCTTTGGATAAACGCATCTTAGGAATAGTGAGATTAGTATTAAACTTATTATTAAAGCGACGCGTAAAATCTTCCGCCATTTCTAAATGTTGCTTTTGATCTTCGCCAACAGGCACAATATTCGCTTTGGCAATTAATATATCCGCAGTCTGTAAAATGGGATAGGTTAACAACCCTGCTGAGGCACTATATTTACCATCCGTTTGTTGCTTTGATTTTTCTTTAAATGTAGTACAGCGTTGCAACAACCCAAGCGGCGCAACCATACTAAGTAAAGAATATAAATAAGGAATCTCAGGCACATCACTCTGCCGATAAATAGTCGCTTTCTCTGGATCGACACCACACGCAAGATACTCACGAATCACTCTTAATGAGTTTTCACGCAATGGTATGGGTTCTTTAATTGTCGTTAAGGCATGCAAATCAGCAGCAAAGAAAAAACACTCATTATTAGGATCATTTTGTAACTCTAAAAACTGCTGAACAGCACCAAAATAATTTCCAAGATGCAATTTTCCTGTAGGTCGAATACCTGATAAAACTCTGACAGACATAAATTTCTCCGTGCGAACAAGCAATAAAAAACAAGCTGATAGTATTACAGACTTAGCTAAGCAGTCAAAGAGTATCCTTTCCAAATAACCATGCTGTGCCTCATATTGTATAGAAATTCCAGCTGAAACAAAAAGACAAATTAGAAATTGGGAGTGTTTCGTGCATGTTCCTTATTATGCTATCATAAATAATGAACCAAATAGACTTACAAACTCAACCCAGCCAAGACGAACAGCCTTTTGCCATAGTCCAAGGCGAACCACTCACAACGCTACCTGAAGACTTATATATCCCACCTGATGCGCTTGAGGTTTTTCTCGAAACCTTTGAGGGACCACTGGATTTATTGCTTTACCTTATTCGCAGACAAAATCTCGATATTCTTAATATTCCCATTGCTGAAATCACGCGGCAATATATGGATTATGTTGAGTTAATGCGTACTGTAAATCTTGATTTAGCAGCTGAATATTTGGTGATGGCTGCATTATTGGCTGAAATAAAGTCACGCATGTTATTACCACGCTCTGAAGAAGTGGAGGATGAAGATGACCCGCGTGCGGAGCTGGTACGTCGCTTGCAAGAGTATGAGCGATTCAAACAAGCGGCAACGGATATTAGTGAGCTACCACGACAGGAGCGAGATTACTTCCCCTCAGAAGTCAAACCCATTCGCAAAGAAAAACAGCAAGTCCATCCTAGTATTGACCTCAAGGATATAGTCTTAGCCTTTCAGGATATTTTAAAACGGGTTGACCTTAAAACAAGTCATCAAATTCAACGTGAATCCCTTTCTGTCAGGGAGCGCATGTCACAGGTATTAGCAAAACTTAATGGTGATGAGTTTATTGAGTTTCACGCCTTATTTACCTTAAAAGAAGGTCGATTAGGTGTGGTTGTGAGCTTTTTAGCAATCCTTGAGTTATTAAAATCACAGCTTATTGATATGATTCAAGCAGAAGCTTTCGCGCCACTTTATATTAAAGCCGTCACCGCAGAGATCGAAGCATAATGGACTCAGCTAAACTACAAAAAATACTGGATGCGCTTTTATTAAGTGCTAATAAACCCTTGTCAGTAGAAAATCTGTTTATATTTTTTGACGAGGAAGACCTTGTTAATCGACAGGATATTCGTAATGGGTTAAAAAATCTGCAAAAGTGTGATGCTGATCGTGGCTTTGAGCTAAAACAAGTTGCCAGTGGCTACCGTTATCAAACCCGTGAAGCATACAAACATTGGGTCTCTAAACACTGGGATGAGCGCCCTCCCCGTTATTCACGCGCGTTACTAGAAACCTTAGCCCTCATCGTTTACAGGCAACCCACTACCCGCGCAGAGATTGAAGATATTCGTGGCGTGGCGGTTAGCTCTAATATTATCAAAACCTTATTAGAGCGTGAATGGGTACGGGTTGTCGGGCATAAAGAAGTCCCTGGGCGACCTGCTATGTATGGCTCAACACGACAGTTTCTAGATTATTTCAATCTTGATTCACTCAATGAGATGCCTAGTTTGAGCGAGATTCAAGATATTGAAAAGCTCTACCCTGAACTGAATTTAAAAACACCTTCTGATACTAAACAAGAGAATACAAACATGGCAAAACTGGAAGCATTAATTTTTGATGTTGATGGAACACTAGCAGATACAGAGCGCGATGGTCATCGTGTCGCCTTTAATCAGGCATTTGCGGAAGCAGATTTAGACTGGAATTGGACGGTTGAACTGTATGGCGAGTTGCTCAGCGTAACAGGTGGCAAAGAGCGTATTCGCCTCTATATTGAAAAATTTCTGCAAGATTTTGATGCGGGAGATGACGTACAAGCGTTTGCAGCCAACTTACACAAGCGCAAAACACATTTCTATTTAGAACTATTAAAAACAGGTGCAATTCCACTGCGCCCTGGTGTGGAAACTTTAATTAATGAAGCGCGAAAAGCAGGTTTGCGCCTAGCCATTGCAACCACGACCACGCCTGCCAATGTTACCTATCTTCTGACCGCTACGTTAGGCGAAGAATCAAATGACTGGTTTGAAGTGATTGCGGCGGGAGATATTGTCCCTGCTAAAAAACCTGCGCCTGATATTTACACATGGGCAATGGAGCAAATGGATCTATCCCCTGATGCTTGCATGGCATTTGAAGACTCATTAAATGGCGTTAAATCATCATTAGCAGCAAATCTTAAAACGTTAATTACCATCAATGGCTATACTAAAGATGATGATTTTAGTGGTGCGGCTATTGTATTAGACCAAATGGGTACAGCAGAGGAAGGGTTTAACGTACTAGAAGGTGATGCGGGTGAGCATAGTTATGTCAATATGGCGATGATTCAATATTTGCATAATAAATAATCTACCTTCTAGGGTGAACTAAGAAATGAAGCACATCTAGCGGTAATACATTTCTTAGTACACCTTAACACCCTACAACTCATGTATTTATCAAAATAGCTGGCGTCCTTCATTTTCTAGTTGATACTTTATTCATACATACTTTTTAGATAGGAAAAACCCCTGTGGAAATATAACGATCACCACGATCAGGAATAATAGTCACAATTGTCGCGTTCTCCACACTCTTTGATAAGCGCAACGCAGCGGCTACTGCCCCTCCAGCCGAGACCCCACAAAATATCCCTTCTTCTGTCGCCAATAGGCGCATGGTATCTTCAGCTTCTTTTTGTGTCATATCAATTTTTTGATCTACTTTTGCTTGTGCAAAAATAGCGGGAATATAGTCAGCCGTCCAACGACGAATACCAGGGATATTTTCATTATCTGTCAGTGGTTCTACACCAACTATTTGCACCTTAGGGTCTTGCTGTTTGAGATAAATACTAACACCTGTAATGGTTCCTGTTGTTCCCATAGCGCTTACAAAATGAGTGACTTCACCATTGGTATCGCGCCAAATTTCTGGACCTGTAGTATCAATATGTGCTTGGTAATTATCAGGATTGGAAAATTGATCGAGCAAATAGCCTTTGCCATCATCTTGCATTTTTTCAGCTATATCACGCGCACCTTCCATGCCGCCTTGTTCTTTTGAGACTAATAGCAATTCTGCTCCATAGGCCTTCATGGAGGCACGACGTTCTTCGCTCATGGTATCAGGCATCACCAATATCATTTTATAACCACGAATAGCTGCCGACATAGCAAGTGCTATCCCTGTGTTGCCACTGGTTGCTTCAATTAAGGTATCGCCTGCTTTAATATCACCGCGCTGTTCTGCGAGGTTTATCATACTAAGTGCTGCACGATCTTTTATGGATCCTGCGGGATTATCCCCTTCTAATTTTACCAAGAGTGTATTGGTGGTTTCACCGCCTAAACGCTGCAAACGTACCAGTGGCGTATTACCAATTAAGGAGTCAATTGTTTTATATTGAGACATTTATTCCTCACCTTCTAAGACCACATAAGCAATGGCATAGTGTTTTTCATCCGCTAAGGTTAAAAAACTGCTAGTCACTCCCATGCTGTCAGCAATTGCTTTTGTGTGTTGATGTAATTCTAATAAGGGTCGCCCTAGTGCATCATTTTTAACTTCTATTTCATGGAAGCTGACACCTTTGGCTATTCCTGTTCCTAATGCTTTGGAGAGTGCTTCTTTAGCTGCAAAGCGCTTTGCTAGATAAGCACAAGGCTGCTTATGATTAGCAAATATTTTTAACTCATTAGGGTGCAGAACACGGCGTGAAAAAGCATCTGGATTTCGTACTAATGCACTTTCAATACGCTCTACATCGACAATATCAGTTCCTATTCCCTTAATCATGTACGTGCGTTTTGCAAAATGTCCAACATTTCAAGTGTTGCTTGTTTTATACCAACAAACACCGCACGCGCTACCATTGAATGCCCTATATTTAATTCTCGAATTTCTGGGATAGCTGCAATGATATGCGTATTGTCATAATCCAAACCATGACCTGCATTGACTTGAATACCCTGTTGATCTGCATATTCTGATGCATTAACAATGCGTTCAAATTCACGCTTTTTAGTATCACCTGTTGCATTAGCATAAGTTCCTGTATGTAACTCAATCACAGGCGCTCCAATATCTGGCACACGTTTAATTTGTTCAATGTCTGGCTCGATAAATAAGGAGACACGGATACCTGCATTATTAAGCCGCTGCGTTGATTTTTGAACACGATCAAAAAGCCCAATGACATCCAAACCGCCTTCTGTTGTTAACTCTTCACGCTTTTCAGGCACAACACAGGCATCGCTAGGAGCAACATCACAGGCAATATTGACCATTTCATCCGTTGCTGCCAACTCTA
>JAGLBQ010000365.1 GCA_023146675.1 Cocleimonas sp.
CGTGAGGCGATAACATGCTTAGGGGCAATTAAATTAACCTCGACAGTCCCTTCTTTTTCATCCTCAATCCCTCTCAACAGATAAACAGCAAGACGATGCATCGCATTGTGCAGCGTCAAACTATCTATTTCTCTTAATAGACGATGATTGAGATGACTAATTCTTGTCATAACAGCAAAGCAGCTATCAACGGAAGATCGTAATTCATTGATATAAGACTTGGCACAAATTTTAAAGATGACACTTTTTTGAATGGCAAAACAATTGACGGGATAACCATCAAATTGCCCAAAGACGGCAGCCTCTGCAAAACTGTCCCCACTATTGACAATTTCAATTACCTTCTCATCCCCTTCAGAAGATAGGCGTGTTAATTTGACCTGACCTTCAGCAATAAAGAAAAAATCTGTAACAGGCTGTCCTTGTTCAAATAATTCTTCTCCAGATCTAAGCTCTAATAAACGTGATTGATCTGCTATTATCTGGAAACTATGATCGGGCAAACCAGAAAATAAGGATGTTTTTTGTAATAAATTTTTCTGAGTGCTTGTTAATTGCATGGGGTTCAGGCTCTTGATGCGGAGCAAGTTATTTTACCCGTTTATCTGCTAGAAGTTCAACAAAAGAATAGTGGCTGAAAATATATCACCACTAATCAGCAAATAAGGCTCTTTATCGTGAACTACATGCGTAAAACCTATTCGGTGGATACTATTGTATCATCTTAACCAGTGGCAGAGCAGGAATGATAATACGCCTAATCTTTTTAAACTGCGTTGATAATTTGTTAAGAGGAAAGAATAGATATAGGTGATTATGCCTAGGGAGTGTTTTGATTGAGTATTTAGACCAGTTAACACTACCACAAAGCAACAAAAAAATGGGTTCCTCATTTGTAAACAATTTTTCTGTTGTTAGCCCCGAGAGTTCCTAGTGAACTCGCTTATCGCACTAAAAAGTTTCCCCTAACTTTTTAATGTGATTTTGAGCCAGACACTTGTTGTCTGGCTTTTTTTATGGGGATTAAGGTTTTATGATCCTTCTAGCTCCCCTTTCATTCGTTGATATATTAGCGGTATGATACTGTTTTATGGGAATCACTGGAGAGATTACATTGGGACAGCAATACACTGAGTTAAACGATAAATTAGAGCACTTTATTGAGCAGCAAAAGATATATTTTGTTGCTACAGCAACAGCTAATAGTAAGGTGAATGTTTCACCTAAAGGGATGGATTCATTGCGAGTTTTGAGTAAAAATCGTGTCATCTGGCTGAATTTGACGGGAAGTGGCAATGAGACGGCTGCGCATATCCAAGAAACAACCCGCATGACAATAATGTTTGCCGCATTTCAAGGAAATCCTTTGATTTTGCGCTTATATGGAACCGCTAAGGTGGTGCATAAAAATGATGCTGATTGGGATGAATTATATGCCCATTTTGATCCTTTGCCAGGCTCACGGCAGATATTTGATCTTACTATCGATCTTGTGCAATCTTCTTGTGGTATGGCAGTGCCATTTTTGGATTATATTGGAGAAAGATATCAGCTTGAAAAGTGGGCAGTTAAAAAAGGTGATGCTGGAATTAGAGATTATTGGCAGGAGAAAAATCAGCAAAGCCTAGATGGTAAGCCGACACACATTATGGATAAGAATACATAGTGCCAGTATTTGGGATAAAGTAGCTGATTCAGGTTATTAATTTCGCAGTCCATAGCTAAATCGCCTTTTTTAAGGGGCTACACAGCTTTTATCATAATTTGTACTAAAGTTATTAGTGTAATTATATAAAAATGATAAAGAGGTGAGTTATGGCTGCGTATCAGCTATCGAGTGTACAAAAAACATATAAATTTTCAGCAAATCCGCCTGTATTAGATAAGATTGTCTTCACTATTGATCATATCCATGCAGGTGATCATCATCTTAGTAGTACCTATGAGGTGGTGAAATTTCTTACTGATCATGGAATCCCCGTTACCGTGTTTATTCAGTGTACTAATCCAAGTAATGATTATGAGTTTGATCGGGATAATGCGCGTTTGATTTATAGTCTTGCGCCACATTTAGTGACGCTAGGTGTGCATCCCTTACCAAAAGGACATAGTCAGGCGCAACAACGAGATGCGTTGAATATAATTAGTCGTATTATTCAGGATGTTACTAGAAGAAGACCAGAAACCTTGTCTTATCATGGCCGTAGTGCAGGACCTATGCCTGGGATAAGTTTTCCTGGTATCAAGTTTGCGCGCGGCGTACATCATGCATGGGCAACCAATACAGATAACCCATTAGACACGTTAGTTATGCCATTAGTATCTGTATCAAGAGCCTATACATATGTTCATGAACGCAATAATGCAGGGCTTTCTGCGACCTTATTTGTGCATTCGAAAGAGTTAAGGCATGGCTCACGACAGCGACGTGTTTTTGATACATTACTTCGAGATATTATGCAGGGTAGATTGCAAGCACTTGCATATCAGCAGGCGATGCAACAAGATTTTCATAGGGGGAGTGTGCCAACCATTACGACGCAACCTACCGCAACAGGCGTGATGCGATTATCTGCATTAACAAAACAGGGTCAGCGTCCAGTTCCTGTTAATTTATCGATTAAACAACGTGATGGCAGTTATACCGCTAGTGCATCAAATACGACTAGCAGGCAATTTAGTCTTCCTGTGGGTAAGTATCGGGTGTCAGCTAAAACAGGTCGGATTACTGAGACTAAAGATTTAACCTTAACGGCTACTCAAGGGATACATCATATATTTCTAATGCCTGTTTGAGCTTATTAAGATAAGTCAATGAGTAGGTGAGAAGGTTGCTGTATTCTGTCTGCGATTGGAAATGGACTAGGCGATATTACTAGCAATAGTTGAGAGTTATCTGAAACTAAGTTATGGTTTGTAGGTAGCTCTTGATTTTCTATCGTGTTGTTATTTGAGTGCTTAATGATGGCTATAAGCCTATATTATACGAATGAATCCCGAGTCTTGATTTTTTAATTTCCTTAAACGTAGGTGGTTAATAAGCATATGGATATTTTTAAAAATATACTGGTTTCAATTGATTTTAAAGCAGATACAGAAGAAGAAAAAATACAGCGTGCGTTTGATATGGCACGACAGGATCAATCAATCGCATTGACCTTTATTTACATTGTGCTTGAAGTAGTTGCTGACCCTGAAGTTTCAGTCCTCTCTTCCGAAAAACAGGAAAAAATATTAGTCAATGATGGGCAGCAAAGCCTAGAAACATTGGTTGTATCTTTTCATGATAAAAATTCCCTTGATAATGAGATTACCTGTTTAGTGCAAGTTGCTTCAAAAGCTAGTGAGGGTATTATTCAGCAAGTACAGCGAGGTAATCATGACTTGCTAATGGTCAGTACACGTGACAAATCAATTGCTGAGTCTATGCTAGGCAGTACCACGTTAGAAATAATGCGTCGTTGCCCTTGTCCTATATGGGCGGTTAAGCCAGAGGCAAATGAAAGAAAAAAGATCATGGTGGGCATCCACTTTGATGAAAAACTTGAAGACCGTAATAAATCCTTAAATCAGGAGTTATTACGGCTGACTGCAATGTTTAAGCGCTCAACAACAGAAGAGCTACACCTAGTTAATGTTGTTAATAAAGCAACTCTAGAGACTCGTGCACAAAATTTATCTGATATGAGCGAGCTAGAGGCTCAATGTAACGATTCTGATCTGAACGTTAGCATAGAAATTCTGGAAGGTGATGTGACCAAAGTATTACCAGCCTATGCACGGGATAATTCTATTGCTCTTGTTATGCTAGGCATGCTTTCGCGTACAGGTTTAATGGGGTTTTTCATTGGTAATACGGCTGAAAAAATATTAGATGAGCTTGATTGCTCTGTTGTAACAGTGAAGCCTAAAAGTTTTGTGAGTCCAGTCAGATTGGATTAAAAGGATTTCTGGCTGGACTATGATAGATTCAGGTTGATTTTTACCTGCTTTTTAATCTGACGTTAAAGATATTTATAATACTTAGGTTTATACTTATAGTCAGTAGAGAAAAGGAATAACCACCCTTTATATCATTGGCTTTTATCAATCATTATCAACAGCTCTGTTGTTCTTGAAAAAAGCCTTTGTAATAATTGATACCTTCGTTAACTAACAATTTAGGGAGGATAAGCGCTAGCGCATCCACCAAAATTAAGTATTATCTGCTCGATGAGTTGTACTTGTTTTACTTAGATTTTTATTGAATTTGATGAAGGTCTTATAGCCGAATATTTTATCATCAGATACCGATTATAAAATACAAATTCTAACAACCTAGAAAGAGGAAATCATCATGACCGAAGAAATACCGAGCATCATACCTCCCCAGCCTCCTAAAAAAAAAATAAAGGTAAAAAAGAAGTATCTTAAAAAAGAACTTAAACAATTAAAAAGTGAAAATGAAGCGTTGCTTGCACGTTGTGAGAAAACAGCCAAAGATAACAGTATATTAAAAAAGCAGAAGCTAGAAAAAAGCTTAAAGCCATTTCAGGCTGAACTGATTCAAATGCAAAAGTATCTGGAAGAAACTCAAACTCGCTTGATTATTTTATTTGAAGGTCGAGATGCCTCAGGAAAAGGCGGGACTATTCGTCGTGTGACACGCTATATGAATGAAAAGCATTATCGTATTGTTGCACTAGGCAAGCCTACAGATCATCAAAGAACACAGTGGTTTTTTCAAAAATATATAGCAGAGTTGCCTCATGGCGGTGAAACTGTTTTATTTGACCGTAGTTGGTATAACCGCGCAATGGTCGAGCCTGTGTTTGGTTTTTGTGATGAAAAGCAGTATCAGGATTTTATGAAAGGCGTCACAGGTTTTGAAAAAGATCTGGTCAGACAAGGTACTATTTTAGTTAAACTTTATTTTAGTGTCAGCAAAAGTGAGCAATCTAAACGCTTTGATCGTCGTAAAGATGATCCTTTAAGACAATGGAAACTCAGTGAGGTTGACTTACAAGCGCAAGAGCGTTGGGATGATTTTACAGAGCAAAAATATCAAATGCTACGCAACACGCATACAAATAGAGCGCCGTGGACTGTTATTCGATCAAATGATAAGCATGAAGCAAGATTGAATGCAATGAAAGTCATTCTAAAAGCAGTGCCTTATGAAAGCTTGAATTCTGATATTGATTATATTCCTGATCCAGAAATTGTTATTTCAGGGGCAAGAGAAGTTGAACTAATGGAAGCACAGCAAATTAAGAAAGGTAAGATGAAGTCTTAATTAGTGATATAGGTTGGGTTAGCATTACAATATAAGCTAACCCAGCCCAACTTAATCATATTGATCATCCCTCCTGAATTAAGCGCAACATATCAGTCGCGTTCATACTACCACTCATATTACTCCCCTCCAGTAAGCTATCCGCAAGATCACGTTTATGCTGATGCAATTTCACAATCTTCTCTTCGATGGTATTTTCCGCTACCAAACGATAAATAGTTACAGGGCGAGTCTGTCCGATACGGTGTGCGCGGTCAGATGCCTGATCTTCTACCGCAGGGTTCCACCACGGATCCATATGAATAACATAATCTGCAGCTGTTAGGTTTAACCCAGAGCCACCTGCTTTCAGGCTGATAAGAAATAGCTCCCCTTTTCCATTTTGAAAATCTTCAACACGTTGTTTGCGTTTTCCTGCGGGGGTGCTGCCATCCAGATATTGATAGCTGATCCCCTGTGCATCCAAATACTGCTTAATAATGGCAAGATGCTTAACAAATTGGCTAAAGACAAGTGCCTTATGTTTATTCTCGCGTAATTCATCGACTAGTTTGGCAAACTGCTCTAGTTTACTACTCGGTAACGTACTTTCAGGCATAATTAATTTAGGATGACAACTAGCAAGGCGTAGTTTGGTAATGGCTGCTAATACTTTAAGGTGGTCTGAGCCTGTCCCTTGTTGCTGTTGTTTGTCCTTAGTGGCAAGATTTTGTAATGCTTTTTGGCGCACTGCTTCATACATCGCGCGTTCTTTTTCTGACAGGGGAATATGCACCGTAATTTCTGTCTTCGGTGGTAATTCATCCAGTACCTCTGTTTTCAAGCGGCGCAGTATAAAGGGTTGTATCAAGCGTTTGAGGTGCTGGCGTGTTTCCGCATCATTATTGCGCTCAATGGGAATCATATAACGCTTCATAAACTGTTCTTGTGAGCCTAATAAACCAGGGTTCAAAAAGCGGAATAGGCTCCAAAGCTCACCCAAATGATTTTCAATTGGGGTACCTGTTGTTACCATTTTAAATGCACCATC
>JAGLBQ010000366.1 GCA_023146675.1 Cocleimonas sp.
GTGCGTTTGGCATTGACGTTTTTAATCGCCTGTGCTTCATCCAGTACAATCGTATTCCATTTTTTATTTAAAAATAGCTCGCTGTCTTGTTGTAATAAGCCATAGGTGGCAATGACCAGATCACGCTTTGACGCATTTTCTATTAAGGATTTGCGCTCATTGCCTCGGTACATTAGTGGGGTCAATGTTGGTGCAAATTTTTCTATTTCTGATTCCCAATTATAGCAAACAGAAGTCGGTGCGACGACTAGCGCAGGACCATCCCCCCCTCGTTGCAATAACAAAGCTAGCGTTTGTATCGTTTTACCCAGCCCCATATCATCTGCCAAACACGCACCAACGTTCCATTCTGCTAAGCGACTGATCCAACGAAAACCCTCTTCCTGATAGTCGCGTAAGTCTGTTTGTAAGGTGGATGGAATTTCTGCAGCCGAGCTGTCCAAATTTTCTAAGCGATAGACATGTTGTCGCCATTCGTCATCAACGGTTAGCGTGCCGATATCTTCAAAAAAGTCATCAAGTGCATAGGCAGCAAGCCCATTAATGCGCGCACCATCACCACTATTTTCTGAATATTTTTGGACGGCATTTAGCTTTTTTCGGAATTGATTGGTGAGTGATACATATTCACCATCACCAATTTCAATAAAGCGTCCTGTTGATTTTTCAGATAGTTCTAATAGTTTACGCAGGGAGATTACCAAGCCCTTATCGGTTTCAACCTGACCCTCTAATTGAAACCAATCCCCTGTTTTATTAATGCTCAAGCGCATATTGCCGCTATCAAAGCGAGAGCTAACACGCATGACTTCACCTTCAGGCCATGCGATGATTACATCATCACCTTGCTCGCGAAGTTGTTCTAGTAACTCCAAACAATCTTGTGCATCTTCGAGTAAATACTCATCTTCATACTCACCCATCTCCCCCAGTACATCGCTATGTAGAATTAAGTTATCCAGCTTTTGCTGCTCTAATTCTAAATCACGCTGTGTTTTATAGGTTATGCCATTGTGTTCCGCCAATAATTTCGCACGCCCTTTTCCAGGTGGATAAAGAGGACCAAAGCCCTCAAATGCCTGTACACGCAAGGTAGCGCGCAAACCTTCACCATAAGGTAATAGATTCGCATGAATGGTAGCATCCGCAGTCACCTCTTCCGCTTCACTAACGCCTTCCAAGTCAGACTGTATTTTTACCATCGGTGCTAATGAGGTCAGTGTTTCTCGCAAATTTTTCTCTGCTTCACGAGGTATCACTAAGCCATCAGAAAGAATTTCACTTAAGCGGTAAACTTGCTCATTTTTTTGATAAATGCACAAACGGGTAGGAGTTTCTTTATGAATTAAATAACGTGATTCATCACTGTCTTTCTTAAAGGGAGGATAAAAGCTAATGCGCAAATTATCGCCTTCCTCACTGACCACTAATTCAAACTCATGCTTAGCGATTTGGATTGCCGCACCGCGCGCCTGATCCCAGTAAATAGCAGGATGATCAACCAGTGCTAGCCATGCCATATTCATATCAATATAAAACTGTGGTGTGCTCGCGTTATAGGTATCGTAATTTTGCTGTTCGATAATACAATCGCAAAGCTTCTTATCTTGAGCGGTTAATTGCGGGAAAAGATGACGTTCTTTTACCAAGCGCTTTAGAGCAATATTTCTGCCTTTTGTCCATCCACCCTTCGGTGATTTTTTTTGTATTTTAGGGGTGATGAAATATTCATCGAAGCGATCTTTATCAAGAATCCATACAATGCGTTGTTCACCTTGATTATCACTATTGGGTGCTGTTGTCAGAAGATTCATTGCATTTAAGGCACGCTCCCACTCTGCTTGAGGGGTGACTAGGTCAAACAGTGTCTTTGTTTCTAGTTTTTCGTGATGTTGTTGTGCTCGTTGTTGGTATTGCTGCCGCGTTTCTTCATTATCAGAAAGAATAGAGAGAACGCTAGCATATTCCGCAGCCAACCATCCATAACCATTTTTTTCTGTGCGTTGATACTGGTATTCAATAATCTCTAACTCACCTTCGCTAAGGGATTGATTTAACCAGAAAGTAATCAGAGAATAGAACAGAGAGGTAAAGGTATTTTCATGTAAATAGATTGGCTCAATGGTAAAGTTAAACAGCCCTGACAGAGAGGCTTGGTTATAAGCAGCAAATAGAGAATAATCAATATCTGCCTCAGTCTTAGCAAGAAATAGTGTTACTTTTTCAAGACTTTCAGCATCACCTTTTGCAATTAATGCGAGCAGATAAAACTTTTCCAGATCGGTATCAAGCGTAATAGTTTTATTTTTTAAGCCGTTAAGCTGACAGTATAAATCACGCCCTTTTTCATATTGCGTGATACAGGCATCTATATTATTTTGACCTAATAGCTCTTCTGATTCAGGCTGTGCGCTGATCAATTGTCTAACGCTATCAGCAATATACCAATAGACTTTAGACATGCCATTGGTTACGGGTATCGGGCTAAATAACGCTTTATGTCCGCTTAAAAGACTGTAAAACTCACGTACATCTCCATTACCACCGCTATCGATACTCTCAGTAGAGCTTGACTCTGTGCGCTCTGTCATTAACTGCCATATATCACTAATATTATCTAGCTCTGATAACCCTGCATAAGTTAGTTCTTTACAGGCAAGCATGAACGTTTTGCTGTCCAGTAGAGACAGCATTTCCACATTAGCAGGTGAGCCAAACATACCCTGAAAAAAGCCAATAGTATTAATAATGGAATCAGGATCAGAATACGCATAGCGTGCATGGAGACTGTTTAAAACCTCATCAAGTTTTTCGCGATTGCCTAAATACATATGCAGACGCGCATGAGCAATACCATGATCTATATTTGACCAATCAAGGATGCCTGAATCTTCCCTAGGAGGGAATGCCTCGATCACTTGCTCCGCTATAGGCTGGAAATCTCTGTTTTTAACGGTGTAATGCAAGAGTGGATCTAATAAATCTTGATGGCAGGAATAGCGGTTATTTTCAAGCTGAACCCAGCCTAACGCCACGAGCTTTTTTAAATGTGGACGAATGGAGTTCATATTAAAACTAAGCCCCGTGTCAGGATCATCAATCCCTATACGATGTGCACAGATCGCTAGAGGTGTTGCGGCAACGGGAATATACATGATAGCCAGTATTTTTAAGAACGTACTTTCTATCTTGGTTAGTTGCGCAACAGTAGCAGGATCAAATATTAGGTTGTTATTGTTCATATTTTAATATGTTTTATGAAAATGTGGCTGAGGATTATAATGGTATGAAGCCTATACGTCTTATTTATATTACGTTTCTTTATAAAATAAGGCTGGTATAAAGTAGGCTAAAGTGGTTAAAATTTGTTATGCTGATTAAGAAATATACGTGACAGACTTTAATTCTAATAGTTCAAATATAATTTACTTCATCGTCGCTTTTATTTTTCATCAAGAGAAAATATATAAAGCTTATTTGCGAAGGGGGAATATGCAAATGCTAATAACAAAAAATGAACAGACATTATTTTTCAAGACGTTGGATTTTCTACCTACACCTGCTCTAATTGTTAGAGAAGATAAATGTAATCATCGCGGTAGAATATTATTTGTCAATAAAGCCTTTATAAAAACAATTGGTTATCAAGTTGCTGATATACCAGACCACCTTAGCTTTGTTTCAAAAGCCTATCCAGATATTAACTATCGTCATGAAATGACAAATAGATGGCTTGATAGAACAACTCAGCTTGTCAATCGTGAAAGTTCGTTGGTGCAACTGTGCTCAAAAATATATTGCAAGGATAAACAATTTCGTTGGTTCGATGTGCGTACAGAATTAAAAAGCACCATTGGCAAAGGCGTAGTCATTGTCTTGTTTAATAGTGTTGATAAGACAAAAACAGAAGCATTGCAATATGCTAAATTAGCCAGCACAGATCCATTAACAAAGTTGGCAAATCGTCGCTATATTCAGCAATTATTGCAACAGGAAAAATCACATCAAAAGTATGGTCATCAAACAGAACCCTTTTCCTTGATTATGGCAGACATTGATTTATTTAAACAAATTAATGATACGTACGGGCATAGTTGTGGTGATTATGTTATCGAAACGGTTGCAAAAATAATGCGACAAACTATACGCAAAGTTGATGCCGTTGCTCGCTGGGGAGGGGAAGAATATTTACTACTTTTACCGCAAACTAGTACAGTAGAAGCGCGTATTGTGGTAAAAAAAATAATGAACCGTATCCATGCCTATGCATTTAAATGGGAAGCTCAGCGCTTTAATGTCACCCTAACCTATGGCATCACTGCTTATCATACGGGTGAAGAAACGAATGAAACCATTAAACGTGTGGATGGTTGTCTTTATCAAGGCAAAGAAATGGGACGTGATTGTATTGTTAGTGATGGTTTGTTAGAGGCTTGGGGTGGCTAACATTTGAACGAGGTAAAACAGCGATAAAAAACAAGGTGCTTTATAAGCCATTGTCTGAATTTATTGCTGTTAAAGTAGTAAATTATTTTTTTGGTAGGTGAGGGAGGATGTCAGCAAACCAGCAACTACTATTCATAAGAATTATAGTCATAAGAATTAATCACCATTTGCGCCATTGTATCTCTGAGATTCAGTTGTAAACTTTGCAGATGATTCATAATACTTGTAAAACTGCGAATTGCGAGTGACTCCCAGCCTCCTTCATCATGAGCTTCCTCAATATTAATATCAATAGGATGACCAGAAGTCTTATCATAGGTAACCTCAACCTTCTGACCACGATCAATCGCCCTTTGAATGGTGCTAAATAAGGAGTCCATCGTCACCTTATTTTGTAGTGCCGCACCATCAACAGGCTCTTTAGTATCGCTATAACGCGCATCAATGACCTTTCCATCTTTTATTTTAAGATCAACAGGTCGGGCTATTGCATCAAAACAATGACTACAAGACCGTGTAAAGGTCATATCGTATTCGTTAGGAGTACTCTCGCTCCATTTTTTTCGATTAATATCTAAAGCTAGCTGAGGGCTAATGGGTGTTGAAGTCTCACTTTCTTTTATAGCGTCACTCGATTTTTCAGCGCTTTGGGAGTTAGCGCTATCAGATTTTTCAGCTTGGATTTTATCATTTATGGGCTTACTCTTACCGCTTGATCCAGACAGGTTGTGAGACTTGCTCGTTGAATTTTCATTGGGATTTAGGCTTTTAATTAAGTCACGTATCAATTTTACATTTTTTTGTAACTCAGGAGACTTAGAAACCTTCGTTTGAAAATCAGATAACTTATGTAGCTGTGCCAGTTTATTATTTACTTCTTGTAACTGATCTTTATTATTAGAAGAAAAAGAGCTTGCATTGATAAGGGGTATATTATTATTCATGCTGTTCATCCTTGAATAGGCATTAATTATTTTTAGGGCTATTTCTTACCTATATAGACCGAGTTAGACAAGATAAAAAGTGCTGTTTTGACAGGAGGACTATTTTCTAGGATAAGTAGCTCTGTTTGATTCAAGAGCCAGCTTAGAAGGTGCAGTAAAGAATGCTAAAGAAATAAACGTACCCACTTAAAGGATGGATGGTATTACCGATTAATATTTTCCTCGATTACTCTTAAAAATTCACGATAATGAAGTGAAAATCATTCTCACAAGTTAATCACTTTTGCACTTTTTAAAACATCCTCAATCTCATCCATAATCACAGGATCATCAATAGTAGAAGGCACAATATACTCCTCACCATTTACCATCTGCCGCAGTGTTTTACGCAATATTTTCCCCGAGCGTGTTTTGGGAAGTCGTTGGATAATATGTGTTTCTTTATAACAAGCAATGGGTCCGATGGTGTTACGAATTAGCTGAACCAGCTCACTATTGAGTGTGTCATTATGAATATCTTCACCAGCCTTTAAAACCACCAGCCCCATGGGAATTTGTCCTTTAAGGTCATCATTGCGTGCAAAGACTGCGCATTCGGCAACGGAGTGGTGTCCACCAATGACTTCTTCCATTTCACCTGTTGATAAACGATGCCCTGCGATATTAATCACATCATCAATGCGTCCCATCACAAACACATAACCCTCTTCATCAATATAACCGCCATCACCGCTAGCATAATAACCAGGGAAGGTACTGAGATAGGTTTCGGTAAATTTATCTGCATCACCCCAGATAGAGGTGAGGCAGCTAGGAGGTAAGGGTTGTTTGATCATAATATAGCCTTGTTGATTGGCTTCTAATTGCTCGCTGCTATCATTTAAAATTTGCACATTAAAACCAGGGCTGGGTACAGTTGAGGAGCCTAGTTTGATGGGCATGGACTCTATGCCGCGTAAATTGGCGGTAATGCCCCAGCCTGTTTCAGTTTGCCACCAGTGGTCAATCACGGGTTTGCCACTTTTTTCCATAAGCCATTCTTGGGTGGGTGGATCAAGGCGTTCGCCTGCAGAAAAGATGGTGCTTAGCTTGCTGAGATCGTATTTTTTAAATAAGTCGCCGTCAGGATCTTCTTTTTTAATGGCACGGAAGGCAGTGGGTGCGGTAAATAAGGTTTTTACTTGATAATCAGCACAGACACGCCAAAAAGCACCTGCATTGGGCGTCATTATGGGCTTTCCTTCAAAAATAACGGAGGTACAGCCACGTAATAAAGGCGCATAGACAATGTAGGAATGTCCCACCACCCAGCCAATATCGGATGCAGCCCAAAAAACATCGCCCACATCAATATCGTAAATAGCCTGCATGCTGTAATTCATTGCCACCGCATGACCACCATTTTCACGCACCACCCCTTTGGGTTTGCCTGTTGTTCCTGAGGTGTAAAGAATATACAGTGGATCAGAGCCTTTAACGGGGACGCAATCAGCGGGTTGCACTTTTGCCATTAAGATGTGCCAATCATAATCACGTCCCTCAATAAGTGATGCGCGTGCTTGAGGGCGCTGTAGCATAATTAGGCTTTCGGGTTTGTGGGATGCTAATTCAATTGCCTTATCCAGTAGGGGTTTGTATTCAATGATTTTGCTGACTTCAATACCGCAGGATGCACTCATAATGACTTTAGGTTGCGCATCATCAATACGAATTGCTAATTCAGGTGGAGCAAAGCCACCAAAGACAACCGAATGAATAGCGCCAAGTCGTGCGACTGCTAGCATTGCAATGACGGATTCAAGTATCATCGGCATATAAATAATAACGCGATCACCTTTTTCAACGCCAAGCGCTTTAAGCATTCCCGCTGTTTTAGCCACTTCATCACGAAGCTCTAAATAGGTTAGTTGTTTTTTAGACTCGGTGACAGGAGAGTCGTAAATAAGCGCAGTTTGATCGCCACGGCCTTGCTCGACATGGTAATCCAGCGCCATATAAGCGGTGTTCATTTCGCCATCTTCAAACCAGTGGTAAATGCCTTGTTCATCTTGTGAGAGGATGTTTTCAGGGAATTTATACCATGATAAGGCGTTGGCTTTATCCTTCCAAAAACCTTCTGGGTCGTCCATTGAGTATTGAAATTCAGCTTTGTAACTCATAGTGGCTTTCTCCTTAATTTTTCTCACTAGGAGTGAAAACTTTATTTTTTAAGTCGTTAACTCTAAATTTGATATATCAGAGCACTGACTGAAAAGCTGAAACTTTCACTCCTATAAATATTGCGACTAATTAATCACAAATAAATCCATAAACTCATT
>JAGLBQ010000367.1 GCA_023146675.1 Cocleimonas sp.
TGCTGAAATGGCAGGTAATCGAACCAAAGTAGCCTATCTGATTGTAGATAGTCCCAATTTTCGGCATGACTACGAAGCACTTTTTGGCAAACTACCGACCTCTTTACTCAATGCTAACCTTACGGTTAATGCTCGTCCTGTTGCGTCTAATCCTCAACACCCTGAGCATCGTGCATGGCGACGCTTTAGCCCTAAAATAAGAGAAGAAATTAACCATCTATTTTCTCGTGTTGGCAAAGTCATTGCTACCTTTGAAGAAACTCTCGTGAGTCATAACAGCCCATTTGACCGCTTTGCAATACAGCTTGCTCAAGACCCTAACCCCTCTAAAAAATCTGCCTTGCTATCAATAAAAGCACAACGGGGATTAAAGCTTTTTATTGGTAAAGCAGGGTGTGTGAATTGTCATTTTGGTGCTAATTTTTCCGATGGTGAATTTCACCATTCATTCTTAACCTCTATTCAACAAGATTTAGGACGTTATGGCGGCGTTAAAGCACTATTAAAAGATCCTTTTAACAGCAAAAGTCCCTTTCACGAAGAAACCAACACATCAAAAAAACTAAACTATGTCTACCAAAACATTAGTTTTCGTGGACAGTTTAAAACACCTAGCTTACGCAATATTGCCCAAAGCTATCCTTATATGCACACAGGGGAATTCAAAAATTTATATGAGGTGTTGACTTATTACAACACCATTTCTGAGCGAATAAATGCAAAACAACATCAAGAAGTATTATTAACCTCATTGCAATTATCACAGCAAGAAATGAATGAACTGGTTGAATTCCTTAAATCTTTAAGTGAGATAAAACCATGAAATATTATCAGCACCGCTTTACTTTCGTTCTTCTTATTTTTTTATTGATATTACCTGAGGTCAGTTTCTCTCATATTAAATGGTTCGTTGAGTTTGATGTCAGCGACCCACCAAAATCTTTATCTTACTGGATTGATCAGCGTTATATTATTAGTCTTTTTATCCTTTCTTCATGGGGAATTGTTATTGCCTGTCTTATTGATAGTTTTTGGTGCCATCATTACGGAAAATTCACTGCTATTAGTAAATTATTTATCCATTATAATGATATAGGTCTCAATATTATACGGATTGGAACAGGGCTTTTCTTTGTCATTCTCTGGATTGTGGGGGATGTTATTTTGACCCCTGACCTTGTTACTGAATCGAGTGCTATTTCCCATCTCCACCTCATTATTGCCATCAGTGTGTTGTTCAGACCGACAGTGGCAATTGCAGGGATTGGCATTTTGTTTTTATATGGATATGCCACTTATAACTATGGTTTATTTCATCTACTGGATTATTTAACCTTTGTTGGTTTAGGTTTATTTCTTATTTTATCCAATTTTAAACACTATCCCTTATCACATTATCGTTTTCAGATTTTATACGGATTCTTGATTTTTTCCTTTCTGTGGTCAGCAGTCGAAAAATTAGCCTATCCACAATGGTTTTACCCTTTCTTAGCGAAATATCCCTTTTTAACGATGGGATTAGACAATGACCTATTTATTGCCTGTGCAGCTATTGTCGAGTTCACCCTGTTCTTTTTATTATTAATGGGTAATAACGGGGTTATCTTAGTTGCCTTTTTAAGTAATCTTCTCATTATTTCAGGCAATATTTACTTTGGAAAGATAGATGCCATTGGGCACTTTCCTGTTAATGTTATTTTACTCGTGATGTTAGTCAAAGGACCATTACCCATCAAAACCTTCTTCTTTGACCATAGCTGCAAACCTTACTCAGCATTTGCAGTCGTTGTCATTAGTTTTATTAGCAGTCTACTGATTATCTTTTCACTTTATTACAGCCTTCATTGGCTAATTTATGAATAGGGTTGCGGTCGAATAAAGAATAAGATAAACCTACTTGATTTATACCGCCACAAGTTTTTCTTGTCTATTTTTGGACGTTAATACAAGGATGCAGTGTGCTATTACATTCCCCCATCGTCCTAAATTACAGGAGGAATATAAGCATGATGTTGTTTAAGCTCTCATCAACAATCAATCATCATTGGACAGACCTAAGTGGGGTCTTAGTTTAGCACCAATCCATACACCTGGAAGTGCTGCTGCTAGCCAGATCCAAGCATGTAAGCTAAAGGTTGCAACGCCTGAGAAGAAGGCGCCGATATTACAGCCAAAAGCTAAACGCGCGGCATAGCCCATAATGACACTGGCAACTAAGGTGATTATAAATGTCTTCATGGCTAAACTGGCTTTTGGAGCGAATTTCTTTGCCCAAATAGCAGCAAGTAATGCGCCTAAAATAACACCCATATTAACCACTGAGGTAGTATCCAAAAAGATGCTATTTTCTAGTAATTCGGTACGATTTTCCCAATAGGCAGAATCTGGTGAAAATC
>JAGLBQ010000368.1 GCA_023146675.1 Cocleimonas sp.
TTTAACCTAACAGTTTATTAGACAGAATCAGCCTCACCTAATAAACCCGCTTCTAACTATCTTCAAAATCCATACTTTAACTAATAATTACAAAATCCTACAGATAGAAGTCAAGATAGCAAGTTTCCTCACTATCAAATAACACCTGATTATATTATGCCAGCAACATAAAACAAAATAGCCTATAAATACAATATCATAATAATAAAATGATACCACACATCCTGAAATAGACCGCAACGGTCATATCAAAAAACAAAGAATCAGCCAAACCAAGATAGCATGGATTCTATCCTATTTTTACTTATTAATGAACGGTTGCTGAACATGAAAAATCCGTATTTGCATGATTTACTTGCTGACAACAAAGTATGGCGTGATTTCACTCAGCAGCTTGAAGAGAAGAGAATTAACCAAAAATCAATACCTTGGTATATACGAAGAGCGCAGTCTTTCTTATCAAAGGCTAGGAACACCCGTCTTTCTGAGTTGACGGATGAGCGTGTTATTCAATATTTAGAGTTTATTTCTCACGATAAAGTAATGGATGATTGGCAGGTTAATCAGGCAGTAGATGCGGTGTGCTTTTTAATGCGTGATATTTTTAAGTTATCGTCGAGCAATCAAATAGATTGGCACTCTTTTAAGAGAGATGAAAACTACATATCTCAACAACATGCGACTTTAGTACGTGAATTGGATATTCCTGAATTAATTGAGCAACGAGTAGCTCAGTTTGATCAGGAGTTGCAGGATGCTTATGGTCGTGTGCTGACAAAGTTAGTGCGCACTTTACGCGTAAGAAATTATTCTGCAAGAACTGAAGAGGTGTATTTAATGTGGGCGAGGCGGTTTTTGCTTTTTTATGGCAATACCAGTATCGAAGGAATTACAGATCAGGTCGTGCGTAATTTTCTAGAACATCTTGCACTGGAGAGAAAAGTTGCTCCTAACACTCAAAAGCAAGCATTGAATGCAATTGTATTCTTATTTCGTTTTGGACTAGAGCGTGAAATAGGAAATATTAGTGGCTTTGTTAAAGCCAATTCTGCTCAGCGTTTGCCTGTCGTTTTATCACAGAAAGAAGTTCAACTTATTTTTTCCAAATTATCTGGATTGCATTATTTAATGACAGGATTGCTATATGGTTCTGGTTTACGTTTGATGGAATGCATTCGTATGCGAGTCCAAGATGTGGATTTTGACTATCACCAATTAATGATTAGAGACGGTAAGGGAATGAAAGACCGTGTTGTACCATTGCCTCAACGTTTTGAAAGTGATTTACAGCAGCAGATTGAAAAGGTTAAAAAAATACATGAGAAAGATTTATTATTAAATATTGAGAGCGTATACCTGCCTTATGCACTAGAGCGAAAATACCCTAATGCAGGTAAAGAGCTTGGCTGGCAATATCTATTTCCATCCTCACGCATTGCAGCAGATCAACGTACAGGTAAGACGCGGCGCCATCATATTCATGAAAGCGGTTTACAAAAAATGATTAAACAGGCAGGTCAAGAAGCAGGAATTAGAAAACGAGTACACAGTCATGTTTTTCGTCATTCTTTCGCAACGCATTTATTGGAAGCGGGTTATGATATTCGCACCGTTCAGGATTTACTTGGGCATAGTGATGTCTCAACGACAATGATTTATACCCATGTTATGAATAAGCCAGGTTTAAATGTACAAAGCCCTATGGATTTGATTTGACATCGATCAGATGCTTTGAGTTCTCCACTATATGCGCTAATACTAACTCCCCTTCATTTCTCCGCGTATTTTTAATTTTATTTTGAACAATCTTTTAACCTCTCTGGCTTATTATGAATCACAAAAAAAATCTAGCGGCATGGATCGCATTATGGCGTGTTTCAGGTGTTGGCTGTGTGCATTATAAAACCTTGCTGGATGCTTTTCAGACGCCAGAACATGTCTTTAATGCTAATGCACAGCAATTAAAAAAAGCGGGCATAAGCGCAAAGCTTATTAAAAATATCACGGCACAAACGCTTAATAATGCTGATCCCGATATGCAATGGTTGCAAGCGTCAGAGCAACATCATCTCGTTACCTTTGATGATCCACGCTATCCACAGCTATTAAAAGAAATTCCTGCATCTCCTCCTCTACTTTATGTGCATGGCAATGCTGATTTATTAAATGACCCACAGCTTGCCATTGTTGGTAGTCGCAATCCTACTCAGGGTGGTCAAAATAATACCTATGAATTTTCCAAACATCTTGCAGCCACAGGTTTATGCATTACTAGCGGCATGGCATTAGGCGTTGATGGACTCGCCCATAAAGGTGCATTAGATGTTGATGGCGTTACTATTGCGGTGATCGCCACAGGCATTGATCGCGTCTACCCTGCCAGACACCGTGATTTAGCGCATCGTATCGTTGCCAAAGGTGCAATTATTACCGAATTACCAATAGGAGTGGCACCTTTGGCGCGTAATTTTCCACGTCGAAACCGCATTATTAGTGGAATGAGCTTAGGCACATTAGTGGTAGAAGCAGCGGTAAAAAGTGGCTCTTTAATTAGTGCGCGTTATGCCAGTGAACAAGGACGTGAAGTATTTGCTATTCCTGGGTCAATCCATAATCCACTGGCACGCGGTTGTCACCAATTAATTCGCCAAGGGGCTAAACTCATCGAAACAGCTGATCATATTCTTGAAGAATTAGCACCGCAGCTAAAACAAAGCTTATTGGAGCCCACAGAAACTGATATTACCGATGAACAGACTCACCATGAAAATAGTAGCAATACTGGCACACCGCTTGCTGATGCGGATCAGCGGTTAGTTTTGGAGACGATGGGTTATGACCCTATATCAATAGATCAATTAGTCATACAAACGGGATTGACCGCAGAGGTACTTTCCTCCATTCTATTACTACTTGAATTAGATGGATTTATTGCTGCAACTGGACGAGGAAACTACACAAGAATCAGAGAAATTTGATTCATATTTAGTTGAGTCGATCAATAGAGTGATACGAAACTGACCACAATATTTTGTATTATTTCCATGCAGAGCTAGCCTGCTTTCAGCAATAATCATAGTACTTAACCCCCCAGAAAAGTATTTTATATGGAAAGCAAAGAAAGCACCCTCGAAGTCCTATTTTATCTTTTTGAAAACTACTCAGAAGTTGAAGATGTTAATCAGAACCGCGATGTTCTGCATGGCTACCTCAATAAGGCGGGCTTCCCTAACACGGATATTAGTAAAGCATTTGATTGGCTAGAAAGCCTTGCAGATGAAGAGACCGTTTGCATTAACGACCCCAGTAAAAAATCAGTGCGTATTTTTTCAGAGTATGAGTGCAACTGGCTAAACAGCGAATGCCGTAGCTATTTAATCTTTCT
>JAGLBQ010000369.1 GCA_023146675.1 Cocleimonas sp.
GATCAAGTGCATGTACTCACACCAGAAATGCGCGAACGTGCCATTGACCGTGTCTTAGAGCTACAAGATGATTATTTTAATCTTGATAAGCTTAAATGGGTTATTCTAATGCTACTATTAAATCAGCCCAACTCTGAAAGTGCTTATGTTTGGATGGATGAGATTGCGTTGAGTGATAAATTACCGCTATATCACTAACAATATTAATCTCTGCATCTCTGCGAGAAATAAAATATCGTTAAATCCCTTCAGCACGCTCGCGCTTGGCATAAAACTCTGTTTCAAATTCCTCAAAGCGATTCTCTGTTATCGCTTGGCGGATATTGCGCATTAGTTCTTGATAGTAGTATAAATTATGAATGGTATTTAAATGCGCTCCTAGCATTTCCTTGCATTTATCCAAATGACGCAAATAAGCACGCGAGTAGTTCTGGCAGGTATAACATCCACAATTTTTATCGATAGGATTAGTATCTTTTTGATGTTTGCTATTACGAATTTTAACGATGCCATGTTGGGTAAAGAGAAAGCCATTACGTGCATTTCGGGTAGGAATGACGCAATCAAACATGTCAATACCACGCTTGACGGACTCAACAATATCTTCTGGTTTGCCAACGCCCATTAAATAACGCGGCTTCTCTTCAGGAAGTAATGGAACGGTTGATTCTAGGACTTGATCACGCTCCTCTTTAGGTTCACCCACAGATAAACCACCAATGGCATACCCATCAAAACCAATTTTACGCAGACCTTTAGCGGATATTTCACGTAATTCATCGTACATTCCGCCCTGCACGATACCAAATAACGCAGCAGAACTATCGGCATGTGCTGTTTTACTGCGTTCAGCCCAGCGCAATGATAACTGCATCGACTCACGCGCTTCCGTATAAGTTGCAGGATACGGGGTACATTCATCAAAAATCATCACAATATCTGAACCTAGATCACGCTGAATTTGCATGGAATACTCAGGCGTAAGCATAACTTTTTCGCCATTCACAGGAGAACGAAACTCTGCGCCCTCCTCCGTTAATTTACGCATCTTCGCCAATGAAAAAACTTGAAAACCACCTGAATCTGTTAATATTGGCTTATCCCAATGCATAAAGTCATGCAGATCACCATGCTCCTTGATAATTTCAGTACCTGGACGCAACATTAAATGAAAGGTATTACCAAGAATAATCTCAGCACCCAGCCCTTCTAATTCCTCAGGTTTCATTGATTTAACCGTTCCATACGTTCCAACGGGCATAAAAGCGGGGGTTTCTATGGTGCCTCGCGGGAAAGTAATGGTGCCACGACGCGCCTTATTATCGGTATTATGTAAATCAAATTTCATGGGAGTCTGTACATTATAAGTGTAATTTAAAGGGGTAATGCATGTGAGAGCTGAGCATCTGACTAGACTGTGTCCAATTCAAATGCCTCATGCAATGTACGCACAGCTAACTCTAAATATTTCTCATCAACAACGACTGAAACCTTAATCTCAGAGGTTGAAATCATACGAATATTAATTCCCTCATCAGCCAGTGCTGTAAACATTTTACTGGCGACACCAGCATGAGAGCGCATTCCACCACCCACTATTGATATTTTTGCTATTTTATCATCACCACGACACGCCTTTGCACCCAGCGTTTTTCCTGTTTCGCAGAGTATTTTTTTAGCTTGATCGTAGTCATTTCGATGCACTGTGAAAGTGAAATCAGTTAGCCCTTCATTACTGACGTTTTGTACAATCATATCAACTTCGATATTGGCATCAGAAATAGCCCCCAGTATGTTAGAAGCAACACCTGGTTGGTCTGGCACGCCTTCTACGGTTAGCTGTGCTTCATCACGGTTAAAGGCTACGCCACGCACTAATACTTCTTCCATTATATCTTCCTCACGGGTAACGAGGGTACTTTTGCCATCATCCCCTTCATCAAAACTAGACAATACACGGATCGGCATATTGTATTTATAGGCAAATTCAACGGCACGAATTTGCAGCACCTTGGAACCTTGACTTGCCATTTCCAACATTTCTTCTAAACCCATTTTGGGAATATGACTAGCATTGGAGACCACACGGGGGTCGGTGGTATAAACGCCATCAACATCTGTGTAAATTTGGCATTCATCGGCTTTTAATGCGACTGCTAATGCAACGGCAGTGGTATCTGAACCGCCCCGACCTAAGGTGGTAATGTTGCCCTCATTATCCACGCCTTGAAAACCAGCGACGACAAGCACATAGCCTTTTTCCAAATCATCGCACATTTTGCATTCATCAATACCGCTAATGCGTGCTTTGCTAAATGCATTATCAGTACGTATATTCGCTTGCGAACCCGTATAAGAACGAGCGGAACAGTCAATACTTTCTAACGCAAGGCTAAGTAAACCAATCGTTACTTGCTCCCCTGTGGATAGAATAACGTCTTTTTCACGCGCTGTACCCGTTGGATTAGTTGCATTGATTAGCTCAATAAGGCGATTGGTTTCACCTGACATAGCAGAGACCACTACCACGACATTATTACCTTTATCACGCCAGCGCTTTACTCGTTTAGCAACTTCCTGTATGCGTTCGGGACTACCAACAGAGGTGCCACCGTATTTTTGAACGATTAAGCTCATTCTTACTTTCTCCGTACATTATGTTTTTACCACACGGGGTCAAAAGAATAATTGACCTCTTTAAATTCCGTGGTTATTTTCCTAAATTTTGAGTGTTTTTTTCACCCAGTCAATAACAGAGTCCAATGCATCCTCTAAGGCATCAGGATTGCTCCCACCACCCTGTGCCATGTCAGGTCGTCCACCACCCTTGCCATCAACCTGTTTGGCAACATGATTGAGTAAATCACCCGCTTTTATCTTGCCCGTTTCAGCTTTACTGACGCCCGCAACCAAACTGATTTTGCCATTATTGACAGTGGATAGTACAACCGCCGCTTGACCTAGTTTATCTTTGAGTTTATCAGCCGTATCACGTAAAGATTTTGGATCAACGCCTTCTAAGTTAACCGCTAGCACCTTAATACCATTGATATCCTGTGCTTGAGAGGCAAGATCAGACCCTGCTTGTGCGGCTAACTTTGATTTTAATTGGGTCAACTCTTTTTCAAGAGTACGATTTTTTTCAACCATTAAATCAACTTTGCACCCTACTTCTTTAATGGATGATTTAACACTATGAGCAACTTGGTGTAATTGCTTGCCTTGTGCATCCACCCAATCTAATGCCATCGCACCTGTAACGGCTTCAATACGACGTACTCCCGCAGCAACACCGCCTTCACTTATAATTTTAAATAAACCAATATCACCAGAACGTTGCACATGCACGCCACCACACAATTCCGTGGAGTAGCCAATGGTGACTACACGCACTTCATTACCGTATTTTTCACCAAATAATGCCATTGCACC
>JAGLBQ010000037.1 GCA_023146675.1 Cocleimonas sp.
GTGATGGCAATGCGTAATAATAACCCTAAGACAAGCGCGCAATGGCTGTGGGGCGCAGTGATTTGTGGTGTTCTTTATTTAATTATCAAATATTTTGAATACCAATGGAATACAGCTCAAGGTTTGGATACGGGCACTAATATTTTCTATGGCGTCTATTACTATGTCACCTTCAACCATTTCCTACACGTAGGCTGGGGAAGTGCAGCCATTGTCTGGGTAATCTATCGTATCAATACAGGTATCTACACCAAAGATGAACATGAAGGTTTGATCAATATAGCGCTTTATTGGCATATGATAGACCTTGCATGGATCACCATCTTTCCACTTTTATATGTGATTCGCTAATGAAACTCTCGCAAACAACACTAATTGATGCTTTGTGGGTTTTTCTCATTGGGTTAACCCTGTTTAGCGCCTATATGGCAGAACGCTCAACCCCAAGCTTTACCAGTATTGCGATTATGGCGGCTGTACTAGCCATTAAAGGGCGCATTATTGTCGATCATTTCATGGAGCTAAGGCACGCAAATAAAGTCTTGCGTACCCTCATGCGGCTTTATTTTTATGTGATTCCTACCTTAATTATTCTGGTTTATCTATATCCAGAACAAATTGCCAAATGGACAGCGCTCTCATGAAAAACCTAAGTTGCACCCACTGTAGTGGAGAAGTTAGCGCAGAAGATGAAATTTGTCCTAATTGTGGTATTCCATTAGCGCCTGATCATGCAAATTCATCACAGAAAAGATTTATCTGGTTTTTTATTGGCGTGGTAATTTTTAGTATTGCTATGATGATTTTATTACCATGGTTTGATTGATATTCAATCATCCTCATTCATTAAATAATATTGATAGAAAAGATCTCTTGTAATAGATAAATTATGTATTAAAAAAAATTACAGGTAAGATATTGGTTTTATTATTTTTAGTTGAAAAGCTATATTTGTAATAATCAGTTTCACTGACTATTTTTAGAAAGAAAGTAAATTATTGACTGGACTTTTTTGTATATTGCACTATTTTTTATAGGGAAATTTTAAGTTTTACCTATATCAAATTAAAGGGTTAATAATGACTGAAGCTAATATCACAGAACTTACCATATACTGCAAAGCTTTCTCAGGTCTTACTATTGAACGTGAAAGACTTTTAAAAGAGATCGGAGATGATATTACCCCTCACTTAGGCGCGGTTACCAATGCATTCTATACTGAATTAAAAAAAATTGAAAAAGCAAAACCTTTTCTTGAAGGGCGCATAGACACACTACAAAAAACACATGAAGAATGGCTAAAAAGTATTTTTACAACGAATTTTGATGATGAGTATACAAAGTATATTTATCATGTCGGTGATGTGCATGTGAAAATAGCATTACCAGTAGAGTTTATGGCAGGGGGTATGACCCAAATTCAACGTAATATGACCCCGATATTATTTGAAATTTTTGGGGATAATCAAGAAAAATTAATTGCCATAATAGAGGCTATTACAGCAGCTCTTGGGTTCACCTTGCAAGTTATGCAAGAGTCTTACCAGTCATCAAGCCTAACCGCTGAACTAGAAAAATTTTTAAGTATCACAGGAATGAGCCGTGTTCTATTTGAAAATTTAGCAAAGGCATATCGCTAAATTCGTACTATTCAGTACTGACTGATTTACCCCTTACAAGCACTATAATGGGAGTCGACTACCCTCTGTTTTGCTAGAAGAGATAAAATACTTAAATCTATATTATGTATCGGTGATTAGCAGTATGGAGATTATTTTCTAAAGTACAGCAGATCAAGATGATAGACTGTCATGTTTACAAATAATAAAATATAAAAATGAAATCTCTAAGTAAACTATTCTTCACACTATCTATCCTGCTAGGCATCGCGGTATTTGCTATTGTTGTTTTTGTGGCGACCTTTGATGCCAATCGCTATAAAGCGCAAATCAGTCAGCTAATAAAGAAAAACACAGGGCATGATTTACACTTAAGTGGTGATATAAACCTCTCTATTTA
>JAGLBQ010000370.1 GCA_023146675.1 Cocleimonas sp.
CCCCAAAGCCAATGATCAAGATAATCATTTTCCAAACGATCAATAAAATCGGGGGCAGTAATAATCTGTGAGCGAAATATAGATAAACGCCCCGTCAAGGTGAGTACACGTTTGGATAGCGCATGAGATTGCATCATTAAATGGCGTTGTGCAAAGCGTAGTTCCGTCATTTCTGCCATCCATTTAGGACCATGAAAAATTGCTTTTTCATCCGTGGTTAAGGCATGTAAATCAGGGTTTAAATGCAAGAAGGGGATGCATTTTTGCAATGTTCCAGGTGACATTAGCGCATCACCATCCATGAGTACAATTGGACAGTCTTTAATGACCCCTTGTCGAGATAAAGAGCGCAGACATTGACCTAACGCGATGCGCTTATCAGGCAAGGTCTGACGTATTGCGACAACCTGAAACTTGGTATTTCCCACGTATTGCTGTACATAATGACGCACAATTTTTTCATCCTGCGGATCAGCACTAAGGTAAAGTGTGGCGGGCACATTGATATGACGACACTCTCGCAACATGCATTCAAGCAATGCTTCGGTGGTCTCTTTTTGTTCTTTATAGCTCGCAATTACAAAATAAATATGGGGTGGTTTCCAGCCACTTTGATAGAGTTTATCCGCCTGTTTACGTAATCTTGGGAAGGTTATAAATTCATAAATTAGAGCGCGGATTAGATTTAAAAACCACCAGCTATAACGCCAGATTCCAATCGCTGCCACTAGCACTATCATACGATGCTGAAACAGGCTTTCAGATTCATCCGACATGAAGTGAATCAGCAAATAGAGGCAGCTTAAATAGATGAATAAATTAAACAAATCCATTACTCGCCATTCAAATTGACGCTCTGATGGTAAATTATTGAGGTTTTGCATTGGTTAAGACTCAACTCAGGAAGGAAATTTTTTATTTGTCTTAAATGGACATCGCTCACTCCCCACAGTTAACAGTTCTGCAACCCGTATGTAGCCTAAGCGAAATGCGGGAGGTTGTTGAAATGCGACATCCCGTATTACGTAAACGTTATATTGGCTACAAAAGTGTAAACTACTGTTTAGTGAAGGATGCCAATAAGTGGCTATTTATTCTGAGGTATTTCCCATAAATAGTATCGAATATAGTGAAACAATAAAGACTGTCGCGCCTTTTTTGTGCTCATATATTTCAACATCTTACCGTCCATTGCTTCCTGATTTTGAGTATTAAAAACAATCACGCTACGGGTGATACGCTTAGTATCAAATGAACCGCCTTTTTTTGCATAAGAAAAACCACCCTTTGCTCTTTTTCTATCAATTTTCTGTTTAGAGTTAGCAAATTGATTATGAATATTGCCATCTTTAACCTGCTTAATTAAATAGTCATAAGATGCTTTTACCCGTGGCAAATACTGCGGCTCTAGCAGTGCGATTTCCAACCAAGGTTCTAAGTTGTAAACATGATAATGCAGTGCATCTCTTTCTTGATAATCAATACTGATACCCCCTTCTAATAGGTTTTTATCGATATGCTTTCGCAAAGTTTCTCTATCTGCATTTAATGATTTTTCATCCTCTAATAAACGATCCACCATCAATAATATTTTTAACTGATGAGTACGCAGATTATTTTTGCCACTGCTAGGACCAAATTTCCAGTTGTGTTTATTGGCTTGTAGATTGAGCAACCATATCTTTATTTTACGATGCTCTGTCCGATTAAATTGACAATAAAGCAAGTCATAAGCCCATAAAAAGCCCTCCAAACGGGTTTCATTAATGGGATGGCCATTAGGCTGATGCGTTTCAGCCCATGCTAATAAATACTTTTTTGCCTGTGTTAAATACGCTTTTTTATCGGTTATATAGTAAGCCAGTGCTAGTAATGCAGTATTTTGAGCGTCTCGAAGTGCTTTTCTGGTTTTTTTAAGTGCTTTATTTTTGGCATTTGTAATACCAGAGCTTTGTAATTTTCCAATCGGAGTTGGAGACGTCTTTAATAAACCGTTTGCTTTCTTTAAAAGGCGTTTTTCCCAGTCAATATTTAAAAGATGTTTTCTTACAGCAGAGCGAGCATTGGCATTAGACTTGCCCTCCTTAATATTATCAATAAAATTCTGCGGAAATAAATGCGTTGCGCTTTGACAGTTATTAGGATCAGGCGTGTAGATGGAGCAGTACGATTGTTGCCTAACGGGTAACAAACTATCGGCATGTGCTTCACCAATGAATAGATTGAATAAACTGGCTATGGATTCTTTTATCTTAGTGGTAAAGCTATTTTGTTTTTCAATACTAAGCTTTACTGGCAAAGCATAAAGTAAAGTCTCTGATTTCTTATCTAGAAACTTTAAGATAATTTTTGCTGTTTTCTTATTATCAATAGGATTATTAACCAAACTGACATTATTGACTAAAATAACACCACTCGTGAGATCTACTTGCTCAATAATCATTGCATAATCACGAGGCAATGAGGGTGAATAAGCGATTGCCTTATTCCCCACTCTTAATTTTGTCGCGTCTTCATGGGTGATATGTGCTTCAATAAATTGCTCACTATTAGGTTTTTGAATAACTGCAATCAAATGCCCCTTTTTTATATATTGATTTTTTAAATCAACAATTTTAATTATTTTTCCAGCAATAGGACTGTAGATAGTTTCTGTCCCCGACAATGATTCAGGCGTATTTTCTATCGCCTTGAGCTTTTGTTGCGCTTGCTCTAATTTAGCCTGTAAAACAGCGACTGATTTTTTATTGCCATCATCTGCTTGAGCATTATTCTTATAACTTTGTTTAGCTGACATTAGATAAGCCTTAGATGCTCTTAACTTGGCACGAGCAGCGGTGACTTTTTTACGCGCTATTTGACATTCTGCATTGCGCTTTCTAGGGTTGCGACGATCA
>JAGLBQ010000371.1 GCA_023146675.1 Cocleimonas sp.
CATCCCAATAAAAAACTTCACTGCTAAGTTTATTTGTTGCCATGATTGTCTCTAGTTTATTGGCTATCTATAAAGTGCGGGAGCACCATCACCCTGACGAAAAAATACGTGACAAAACTTATCATTACCATCACTAGCCCCCTGCTCTAATACTTTTTTGGTCAATAATTTCAGGCTAAAATCAGGATGCGCCCTTGATGCAAATCACCCCTTATTGATAACCAAGTTTTATATACTTTTAATTATTTCCTTGGTAAATACTAGGCGGATTCTTTTATTATTCATTGTCAGACAGGGATAAGGAGATACGATAAACGGATAACTGGAAACTTGTTGAAGGCTATGTTTTCTACTAATCCACTGTATAAATCATTATTATCGATATCGTATTGATTTTTATACACTTGATAAAATTTACTGTTGTTTTGTAAACTGACTTATATAATAGCTGCATGAAAATAATCCACACCTCTGACTGGCATTTAGGTCAAAATTTTATGGGAAAAAGTCGTGCGAGCGAGCATCAAGCTTTCCTCTCTTGGCTATTAGATCAAATTGAAATACATCAGGTTGATGCTCTGATTGTTGCAGGCGATATTTTTGATACAGGTTCGCCTCCCAGTTATGCACGTGAAATTTACAACCATTTTATTGTTGATATTCAGAGCAAAAATTGTGTGCTCGTGATACTTGGGGGTAACCATGATTCTGTCGCCATGCTCAATGAATCCAAAGCATTATTAGCCTGTTTAAACACCCACGTTATCGCTGAAGTAAATGATAATAGTGATCAACACATTATCTCTCTAAGCAATCGCCAAGGTGATGTTGGTGCAATCTTGTGCGCTATCCCCTTTATTCGCCAACGCGATCTCTTACAAAGTAAAGCAGGACAAAGCGGAGCAGACAAACAGCAAGCAATGCGACAATCTATTGCCGAATATTATCAAGCCTGCTACCAACAAGCAGAGCAACTGCGTGATAATAAAGCATTGCCAATTATTGCCACAGGGCACTTAGTCACGGTCAATGCAAAAACAAGTGAATCAGTACGGGAGATTTATATCGGCACACTGGATGCCTTTCCCGCAAACGCCTTTCCACCTGTAGACTATATGGCGCTAGGGCATATCCATAAACCACAGCTAGTTGCTAAGTCTGAACATATTCGCTACAGCGGCTCACCCATTCCGCTAAGTTTTGATGAAACCAAAGGGAAAAAACCAAAATCTGTCGTTCTAGTGACATTTGAAGAAGGCAAGCTAGCACAAACACAAACTTTAGAAATCCCCTGCTTCCAACCAATGGCTATTATTAAAGGCAACCTTAAAGATATTGAAAAAGAGCTTAGCAAGCTACTAGAATCCAACAAACTAAAAGACCAGCAAACCATCTGGCTAGAAATCGAAGTTGCCTCGCAGGACTATCTCAATGACTTACAAATAAGACTGCAACAAATAACTGCAGAACTGCCTGTTGAAATACTGCTACTACGCCGTGAACGTAAAAATAAGCAAGCAACGCTTCTTAATGAAGAAAAAGAAACGCTAAATGAGCTAAGTGTAGAAGATGTATTTGCCCGTCGACTAGATGAGGAAACATGGGAAACGGATGAATATAAACAGCGTGTAGAGCGGTTGAAAACTCGTTTTAAGCAGATTGTGAGTGAATTGGATGGGTAGTTGAGCTTTACCTAGCTACGATAGTAGATGGGCGCACTCCCATTCACCTCAATAATTAGTTCTTGGTCTGCTTTGTTGTTCATTTCAAGAGGTCAGTCAGGTTCTGTTTAATCATGGAGTAACTAGTTAAAGTCCATTCAAAGAACTATCTATCAATCAATACACTCAGAAAATACCTCTTAGCGTATCTGTTATACCCCTCCTTTAGTCATCAAAAAATAGGTAATATATTAACCACCATGTTCATATTGATCACTCATTAATCAAAATAAATATTTAATTAAGCGCTTTAAAAGGGAGATATTATGACAAGTAAATTAATTTCACTACGGTCTATTTGGTTAAGCATAGTTTTTATATTAATTATCAATAATTCATGCTTTGCAGCAGAGCCTAGCGCATTTCAAAGCTGGGCAAAAACAGCCAAAATTGGAGGTGCTGCTATTTATACAGGAATGACAAGCACCGAAATGAATCAAATATTAGATAATATGATCAGTCAACATGTCACGGTCATAGAAGCTGATTCTGATCTTTCAAACTACCAGTCAGATGCTAAGTTTGAATTAGAGCTAGTGTTAATACGAAAATTTACGGATGCTGCTCATCAACGTGGTCTACGCGTTGTATGGTATATACCTGCATTAGAAGTTATTACCATGAATGGTAAAAATATTAATAAAACAATGGCAAAAGATCATCCTGACTGGCTTCAAATAGGATTGACAGGACAAGAAAATGTATTTTATGGTGGTGGTGGACAGGTATTTTGGGTAGAGCCTGATGCAGAAAGTGCTTGGATGTCGCCAAGTTCATCTGGATATCGTCATTACTTCTTTGAACGTGTTAAGAAAATTGTGGCTACTGGGGTTGATGGTCTATGGGCTGATGTCCCTATTTATGCTGACTTTGGTCCAACGAAGTGGAGCGGCTTTAACCCAGAAGCGGTTACAAAATTTGAATCTGATACGGGCTTTTCTAGACCAACAGCGGAAGATTGGAATGATCCTGCTTGGAGACGTTGGATTCATTGGCGTCATGAAGAACTAGCACGTTTCTTAACAGATCTTACGAATAGCGCAAGAAGTATTAACCCAGAATTTGCCATTTTTGCTGAAACACTTCCCACAGATTATAATGGTGGCACGATCTATGGCTTGGATGCTAGCTATCTAAAAACAATAGAAGGTTTAACGGAAGTTTGGGAAATAGATACGATGAGTAATAATGTCGGAATGAGAAATGCTCGTTCTGATGACTGGATTTCATTTATATCTGCACTTAAATATGCACGAGGCGCGACAGGTCATAAGCCTTCTTGGGTCTTCAGTTATGGAAAACAAGCAGATGATGCACAGCAGGTGATGGTGCAAGCATTAATTGCGGGCAATAATCCTTATGAATTAAAAGTTCCAGAAATGGCAACAACGGTTGGCAGTATCTTTCGTACCCGCATGTTTAACTGGACGGATACCTACAGCCCTTATTTGTTCAATGCTCAATCTACAGCAAAAACAGGTGTCTTATTTTCCTCTGAAAGTCGTGACTATGTAGATAAATTTTCAGGCTTAGGAATGTTTGCAACCACTGATTCTAATGGTGACAATCTATGGTGGGCAGGCTCCCCTAACGAGAGTGTTTATCAACGAGACTATCTAGCGGAACACCGTGGTTTAATCAAAATACTAGTCAATGAGCACATTCCTTTCAATGTATTGGTTCGACCTGATAGTAATGAATTAAATCAATACCAAACCCTTCTTTTGCCTAATGTTGAAGCTATTTCTGATGCGGAAAGTAATTTATTGAAACAGTATGTTCAACAAGGTGGACACCTCATTATCACAGGCCCTAACCCCACTGGTTTAAATGAATACGGTAACACTCGTGGAAATTATGCTCTCGCTAGCTTATTAGGTTTTAATAAAGGAGATACTATCCCTAATGAGACAACTAATACTATTGGTGCTGGCTCTATACATTACTATGCTGAACGACTAGGCAAGCAATACCTCACGACAAATAATAGTAGCGCACGTAATAAAATTGCATCTGATATTCGTTCAAAGAGTAATATTAATATTCAAACGAATGCAGATTCACGTATTTATGTAGAAACCTCCCAACTAGGTGAGCAAGCCGTACTCCAATTTGTGAACTATATTGGCATGAACGGGAGCTTCTCTATTGAACCAAGAACGATTGAAGTAACCTATACCATTCCAGAGCTTAAACAGGTTTCCAGTATTGTATTAACCAACCCTGATAATACAGCTGCAAGTCCAAGTAATATTGTATTTACACAGTCTGGTTCAGACATATCATTTAACATTCCCATCACACAGTATGCACTTGTTTTAATTTCCTACTCAAATGCACAAAATGTCGTTCACAACCACACACCTGTTGCAAATGATGACAAGCTAACCACCAATATCAACACGGCTTTAACCTTTAGCCATTCCAGCTTGCTGAGTAATGATGGTGATTTAGATCCCGATATATTGACTATTCAAGAGGTTAAATCAACAACAGGGACAGTAGGGTCAATTAGCAATCAAGGAAATGGTAATTATACCTATACGCCTGCCAACAATTTTGCAGGGATTGATACACTGGAATACACCTTAAATGATGGCAATGGAAACGAAGATAAAGGGATTATTAACATTCATGTTGGGCTAATTTCTAATCTTTATGTTCCAGAAACTATCACACTTCTTCAAGCCATTGCAGATGGTGATAACCTCGCAGACTTCACTAGTATTGATGGGCTGACATATGATATTAAAGCAAAAACTATCAATGGAAGTAAAGTTGTTGACTGGTATGCAACAACAACCCTAGCAGAGGATGCCGCAAATATTGATCACATCAAAATATCTTATCTTGGTCAATATTCTCATGCAAACACAAATCAAACGGCTTATCTCTATAATTTCCAATCGTCAAGTTGGGAGGTCATTGATACAGCAATCGTTGGAAACGTTAATCATCACCCTATTTCCTACACACTCAACAGTCATATTGAACGCTATATGTCACCCCAAAAGAAAATTCGTCTACGTATTAAGGGGGTCCGTTCTGCGGGTGATCTTTATAGCTGGTCAGACCAACTTTCTTGGAAGGTTACCACTAAAATAGTATCAATAAATACAGCTCCGATAGCCAATAACCAAACTATCACGGTATCCAACAACACCTCTACGGCAACAACACTCACTGCTAGCGATGCTGATAATGATACATTAAGCTATCTCATTACCATTCAGCCTTCACACGGCAGTTTATCAGGTACTGCACCTAATCTTAGCTATCAGCCAACAGCAGGCTATACAGGAAGCGATAGTTTTCAGTTTACTGCAAATGATGGACAAGCAAATAGTAATACAGCAACCGTCAGTATTACTGTAACTGGCTCAGGTGGAGGTAATCCAAACTCAAATGCCACTATCACGGTGGATGGTGATTTAAGTGATTGGGCTGGTTTGCAATCATTCGGTAGTGATCCTGAAGATGTAACAGGAGCCAATAATTTACTGGATTGGAAGAAAGTTTGGATGGCAGATAATGCATCAAGCAATAGTATTTATCTTGCATACGAAACAAAAGGTCCGATACAAGCAGGTGGTTTCCACGCGTATCAAGTATTTTTAGATACCGATGAAAGTGATGCTACTGGCTACAAAGTTGGTGCTCTTGGTGCAGATTATATGCTTGAAGGCGCTAATTTATACCATTACGCAGGAGCTGGTACAAACTGGGCTTGGCAGTATGTTAATACCGCGGCTTCTGGAATCAGTGGCAATAAAGCAGAGTTTCAATTATTCAGTAGCTGGATAGGAAGCCCGACGAAAGTCAGATTATTCTTCTACGGTAATAATGCAACCTTTGGTGGCAATATAGTTGATGTCTATCCTGATGATGCCCTCACCGCAGGCGCAGCTCAACGCTACTTCACCTATCAGTTTAATGGCGGTACGCCCGTTAATCCTTCAAACCCTGTAATTAACCCCATCACATTGGACGGACAATTAAATGACTGGCTTGGTTTTCAATCATTTGCTGCCGACCCTGATGAAATCACAGGTGCTAATAATAAGATTAACTGGTTACAAGGCTGGTTTGCACACAGTGCTAATGATGTCTACCTCGCCTATAAAACCAAAGATCCTATTGATACCAATGGATTCTGGGGATACCAGATGTTCTTTGATACGGATGAAAATACAGCATCTGGCTATCAAACAGGTGGTTTAGGCGCTGAGTATCTCTTTGAAGGTACGACACTTTATCAGTACACAGGCACAGGTACAAACTGGAGTTGGACTGTAAAAGGCACCGCGGCTGTACACGTGGCAGGCAATATCGCAGAAATGCGATTTGCACGCAGCTTAATCAGCAATCCTAGTAAGTTGCGCGTTTACTACATCGGCAATAGTGCCGCTGTCGGAGGCACAGCAACTGATGTCTATCCTGATGGCGCCTTAGATGCCAATGCCAATGTACGTTACTTCACCTATGAGTTTGGAGTAACAACACCTGCACCTGTCATACCATCCAATTTGGTATCTAATATCACAATGGATGGAAGTCTAACCGAGTGGTCAGGCTTACAATCCTTTACCTCTGACCCTGATGATATAGCAGGTGTCAATAACAAGATCAACTGGTTACAAGGCTGGTTAGCGCATAGCAGTAGCAAGCTATACTTTGCCTATAAAACCAAAGATCCTGTTGATAGTAGTGGACTCTGGGGTTATCAAATCTATTTAGACACGGATAG
>JAGLBQ010000372.1 GCA_023146675.1 Cocleimonas sp.
AATGCGCGCTTCTTTTAGCACTGGGGCTATAGCTCAGCTGGGAGAGCGCTGCAATGGCATTGCAGAGGTCGGCGGTTCGATCCCGCCTAGCTCCACCACATAGTGCAAGGTTGAGAATCATATGATTGCTCTTTTTGGAAAAATAATTGCCTATATTGGCTTGTTAATTACTGTTGTCGGGCTAGCGCTTGGTTTTGGTTTAATGTTTCAAGGTGATAATGATGAATTGGCAAAAATTTTCTTGATGAGTGTGCCGTTTGGTTTTGTCGTATTGTTTACTGGTTTTTCTACAGTGATCATGTTCTCACCAAGAGAAAGTGAGTTGAAAGCAGCTCAAAAAAAAGAAAGTAAAAATAGCGTCGATACAAGGATGCCTTAAAAAGAGAAATTTGCTAGTAGTTTATATGCTGATTTATCTTTCAAAGAGTCCCCATCGTCTAGCGGTTAGGACATTGCCCTTTCACGGCAGTAACCGGGGTTCAAGTCCCCGTGGGGACGCCATTTTACTCTTTTTTTAATTTATGAAGTCCTGTGTCCCCATCGTCTAGAGGCCTAGGACACCGCCCTTTCACGGCGGTAACCGGGGTTCGAACCCCCGTGGGGACGCCATTCATAATATTCTATTCCTGATATGTTCTTTATTAGGTGTTAATTCTTGTTTATATTCATTTGGTTAAAATATATACTAATCCGATTTGATTATTTTTCATTCAAAGGCTAAAGTTCAAATGTCTAATTATTAAGCGAATTGATTATGAATCGTACCAAGCTAAAGTTGCTAATTATATTAACTATTTTTTCTTTTTTATGGGGAAGTGCGTTTAGTTATGCGAGCTCATCTGGCAGAAATACAGTTAAAAATAATTCTGGAGTCATCTTTGTTGCTAGGGCGACTAGGCTTGCGGCAAAATCTTATGCGATTAAGCGCTATGGTAGAAATATCAAAATTCTATCCAATAGGTTTTCTAAGAATGTATTTCCAGCAAAGTCAGAGGAAAAAAAATATATCTGTAGAAAGGTTGTGCTTAAGACAAGGCACGGAGATAGAAAAACACTAAGGGTATGTGCTAGTAAAATATATCCTTAGTGTGAATTGCTGTGTTCTTGCGCTTCCTGTTTGATTTTTTTTTGCATTGGCGCGGATACAAGGGGGTGAGAAAGCTTGCACTCCTTTATTCATCAAGCAGATGAAGTAATAATAATTTAGGATTGCTTAGAGTGTTGTAATAGCCTTTGTTATTCTAGGTTAAGGGTTGTTTTTTCGCTCAAATATTTTGGTAACGAAGGATACTTGGGCTATACAGGTAAGTGTAGTCTTACGCGAGCTCCAATATGTGGAGACACCAATAGTTCCATTCTCCCTCCTGCTGCCTCTATAATTTCATTGCTTACTGCAAGCCCAATACCTTGTCCCTCTGTTTTATTGTCAGCTCGCATACCACGCTTGAGAAGTGTTGAAGGATTTTTATCTGGGAAGCCGAGTCCATCGTCATCTATATCAACAGTAATGGTTTCACCGTTGTTTGATGCGGTTACAGATACGATTTTTTCGCAGAAGCGACATGCGTTATTTATCAGGTTGCCAAAAACCTCTAGTAGGTCATCTTTATCCATGCGACACTGAGAGTTTTCATCAACATTTATATCAATATTAAATGATTTGCTGTGATGTACTTTTAGCATCGGTGTTTTTAAGCGATATAAAATAGGACGAATACTTTGCCTTTGTATATTGGCATTGTGATCACTGATTGTTGCGCGACGAAGTTGGTAGGCAATAATGTCATTCATTCTAGTGACTTGATTCACTAGTGTTGTATTTTGTTGTTCGGTTAGTGTGGTGTTGCTTTCAGCAAACCCTTGTAGAACAGCTAGTGGTGTTTTCAGGCTGTGTGCTAGATTATCTAAGGACTCTCTGTAGCGTTTCTTTTGTCCTTTTTCGACGTGAACGAGGGCATTGATGGCATGTTTAACTTCTAGTAATTCGGTGGGAAAGATGCCTTTTACAAATTCTTGGCTGCCAGATTCAATGTCCTTTATTTCTTGTTCAAATCTTTTGATGGGTTTAATGACTAGATAGCTATTCACCAGCTGTGCAAAAATAACCAGCATGGTGGTGATTAGTATTAAAACAATCGCTTGCTCGATAAGGTCGGATTTAGCATTTTCCATCTCTTTAGCAGATTTTGCTATGACAAGTTGAAAATTACGGGGACCTTCTGAAAAGGCACTATGGTAAGTAATGTAATTACTACCGCCACTATTTTGTCTTCCTTGGATTGCATTTTTTGCTGCAAGAATTTCTATTGAGTTTGTGCCTTTTTCTAGATCTTTTTTAATGTCTAAGATTGGTAAAGCATTTAAATATTCTTTTGGGTAGGGGGGGGTGCTGGGGTTGTTGTGATTGACGCTGTCAAATGCTTGGCTGTGCCATATTAACTGTTGGTTGTCGGTACTAATAATGTAGGCAAAATTTTGATCGCCATCATTTGTTAGTTGATTTCCATCTAGCGTTGTTCGAATGCTTTCAATTAGATCAGGTTCTGTGTAGTAGCGTCCAGTCTCATCATTATAAGTTATGAGACCTACAATATTGCCTTCCATTAATACTGCATTAGTGCGTGCCTTCTCAATAAAAGATTGTTGTTTAGTGTGGTAATATACTCCACTTAGCAATAATAAACCCAGTATGGTAATGATTACTGCACTAAATAATTGACGACTAAATAATGACTTTGTTATCCCTGAGTAAACTCCGTTTTTTGCTTGCTTTGCAGGTATGGGGAGGTCTTCTAAACTCATTTTTATTATTGCCCTTGTAGAGTGTTGATAATTTTATTATTTTCTAGCTAGAGTGAAGCGGTAGCCTCTACCTCTTAATGTTTCTATAGGGCTCAGTGTTCCTTCAGGGTCGAGTTTCATGCGTAATCGACGAATAAAGACCTCAATGACATTGCTGTCGCGGTCAGACTCTTCATCGTACATACTTTCAGTTAATTCAGTTTTAGAAATAACCTCTCCTGCATGGAGCATTAGGTGTTGCAATACTTTGTACTCAAAAGCTGTGAGATTAACTTCACTATCATTAAGGTATACGCGTTGTTCCGATGTGTTTAGACGCACTGCTCCGCAGGTGAACTCAGATTGTGACCAGCGCCCAGTGCGGCGCAATAGTGCGCGTAATCTAGCAAGTAATTCTTCTTTATGATAGGGCTTGTCAAGGTAATCATCAGCACCAGCTTCGAGACCATCTACACGGTCTTGCCAGCTTGTTCTTGCAGTAAGAATTAAAATGGGGTAGTTAAGCCCTCGGTCACGTACTTTTCTAATGATCTCCATGCCGTCCATTTTTGGGAGACCTAAGTCAACGACCGCTATATCAATAGGGTATTCGGTAGCATAATAAAGTCCTTGCTCACCATCTTTTGCAGCATCAACAACGAAGCCTGCATTCTTTAGTACTTCTGTTAGTTGGTTTAGAATTTCTTGCTCATCTTCTATTACTAGAACTCTCATGGATTCCTAATTCTCCCCTAAAATTGAATCACTTTTTAAGTGTATTAATTGTGTTATCGTTTGAAAGCTTTGTTTTATCTATACTTTTGTTTTTACTATAAAAAAGCTTTGTATATCAAACGCTCAAGATGTTTGCATTAGCATAATGCTATGCGCTATTTTTAGCTTAAAGAGTGTTGCTTTCTAAAAGCAAAATAGCGATGAGATTGTATAACGAACGAGCAGAAAAAGATAGCAGGTAGAGAAAAAGAGATGGAATGAAAATCACTTTTCACAAATTTTCAGCGTTTCTCTATTGCCACTCTTTGTCTTGATAACAATGCGGTAACATCCAGAGCTTTTCATGAAGCGATTTGAAAGGATTTTAATATGGCGACCGAACTTTCTAACAGCAAAAGATTTGGCTGCCAAACTACTTGGTTTAGCAACAAACTTTGTCTTACTTGGTCCTTTGCTTGGAGAAAGGGCGTGAGTGCTAGTGATAATGAGAGAGCTAATGATTAAGCTTGTAAAAAAGGTGAGTGTTAATTTAGTGTATTTCATAGTTCTGCGCTTCCTGCAAGATAAGACATCATCCTGATGTATTGTGGTATAGGTATTAATATTTTTTATTGTGATTGTTAAATAAAACATACGTCCCGAAGTTATTATCTCAATATATTGAGATAATATGAAATTGATAAAGTATATGAATGTCAATAGTATTATTAATTGACTGGATATTAATAATCGTCATTAATTTATTCTATGTTGATGTGGAATAAGTTCGTTCTTCGAGTTAGAAAGAATTAACTTGGTAAATAGCGGTAATGTCCTGTAATTTTTAGTTTGAATAATACATCCTCTAGCTGAGGACCTTTGCCAATGTTATGCGCAATAATAGGTCTTTTCAGGTCATTGGAAATAAGATTTGTTACTATGCCGATATGTGGCAAACTAGGTGAAATATTCCATGTAACAATATCTCCAGGTCGATAGTCATTTGCATTTTTTGTAATGGGTAGATTAATTCCATTTCGAGCAAAAAAGAAACGTAAATTGGGCACACGGCGATGGTCAATATTTGAGTCTGGCTTTAATAGTCCCCATTTTCTAAAGCTTGGATATTCATGGAAGCGTTGCCGCATATCTTCATTGACGCGTTGTTGCAAATCTATCCCTAGTTTTCTATAGGCACGTATAACAACATCGGTGCAAACACCTTTATTTTGGGCTACATCGCCAAATGGAAAACTAATGCGACGATAGGAGCCGTCATAGGTAACCTTATGGTAGGTGCGCTCTATAGCGGCATTTACTAATCTATCTGAATAGCTTGCTGCAACGCTGTTAGCAGAGAATGAAAGGAGTAAAATAGTCGATAGCGCAATGAATAATTTTTTATTGTTCATATTTTTATAGGTTTTATTATTTTAATATTCCCTATAAAAATATCAATTATCAACTAATTATTAGTTAATTCCATTGCCTTGTAATAATTGATTAAAAACCACTTTAAAACCAGGCTGTTTATAATATTTTTTTATGAATGATTTTTTATAGGTGTGATTATTACACAGGTAGTCAATGGCTTCTTTCGCATCTTTATCTAATGAAAAATGTTTACCATCAGCAAAAAAATGAATAGTGTGTTTCTCTTCAATAAATGCCAATCTTAGCCAGTTTGTACGCTCATAATAATTGGCGATTTGCTCGTCTTGCAATTGTTCTCCTTTGTTATCTAAATTAAGTGCAGAATCACCTCTTGTTTCTGTCAGATATTTTCCCAGCCAAACTGAAAGTGAGTCTTTTTTATCATCAACTCCTTCCCGTATTATTTTAGTGAGTTGTTCGACATCATATTCGGATATTTCTGCTGAGTTAGGCTGAAAGACTCTTTCCTTATCTCTATAGCGCTGATTAAATTTGGGGTTGTTGAGCATTGAGTCTACCCAGTTATAGATTAACTCACGCTGACTTGGGGCGCGAAACCCGACAGATAATGTCATACAGTTATCATCTTGAGCGATGCCATAATGTGGCATATTAGGCGGGAGGTAAAGCATATCGCCAGGTTTTAATATCCACTCATGATCAGAATCGAAATGTTTTAAAATACTTAAAGAACAATCCTTAAGTGTTGTTTTATTATAATTTTCTCTGCTGTCAATACGCCACT
>JAGLBQ010000373.1 GCA_023146675.1 Cocleimonas sp.
TGAAATATCTTTCACATATTGCGAAGAAACATCTGAAATTTCGACAATGACAACTTTTGCTTATTTTTCTTGGTGAGCATTAATCGCTATGTGTTTTTTGTTTTTTAAAATACTGTTCAACAATAATGTCCATTAGCTCATAAGCCAGAGTCTGCTTATTTTTCTCAGGCAATGAAAGCTGTCCGTCTGCCCATATGATTTCTAGTTGATTGGTGTCTTGATCAAATCCTTTGCCTTCGCCAACAGGGTTTGCAACAATCATATCAAGCTTTTTGCGTTCTAATTTATTACGTGCATAGGTGATTAAATCATGCGTTTCAGCAGCAAAACCAACGGTAAATAGATCTGTGAATTGATGACTGGTATCGGAGAGAATATCAGCATTTTGTTGCAGTACTAACTGAAAGTTTTCATCTGATTTTTTAATTTTTTTGCTAAAAAACTCTTTCGTGGAATAATCAGAAACCGCGGCGGTTGCGACAAAAATGTCAGCATATTTAGCCGCTGCCAGTGTTGCTGCATACATTTGCGCTGCTGATTCTACTTTGATGATATCAATTTTTTGAGGTGCACTAATGCTAACAGGTCCTGAGATAACGGTTACTTTTGCGCCTAAATCTCGTGCGGCAATAGCAATGGAATAGCCCATTTTTCCTGAGCTACGGTTGCTGATATAGCGTACAGGGTCAATGGCTTCTCGTGTAGGTCCTGCGGTGAGTAAAACATGCTTACCATGGAGTGGTTGCTGTTTTATTTGTTCTGATTCGCTGTGTAGTAATCTAGCCAGTATTTCATCTGGTTCGAGCATTCGACCTGTGCCTATTTCGCCACAAGCCTGTTCACCGTCATCAGGACCAAGAATTTGTATATCCCGTTGTAATAATAGATGTAGATTCGCCTGTGTTGCAGCATTTTCCCACATTACACGGTTCATGGCAGGCGCAAGATAGAGCGGTGCTTCTGTTGCTAAACATAAGGTGCTGAGTAAATCATTTGCCATACCATGCGCCAATCGCGCCATAATATCAGCGCTGGCTGGTGCAATTATTATGCTATCTGCCCAGCGCGCCAGTTCAATATGCCCCATTGCAGCTTCAGCATGGCTATCGAGTAAATCTGTATGGACTGGATTACCTGATAATGCTTGAAAGGTGAGGGGGGTTATGAATTTTGTTGCCGCATCCGTCATACAAACGCGTACATTAGCGCCCGCTTTAATTAATGCACGTACTAAGTTTGCCGACTTATAAGCAGCAATACCGCCGCTTATCCCAAGGATTATATTTTTATTAAATTGCTTTGTCATAATACGACCAGAGTGTAACAAATTTTATTGGATGAGATGAAATTTATGTCAATCAAAGACTGGGCAATAGAAGATAGACCACGTGAAAAGTTATTACTGCGAGGTGCAAATGCATTATCGGACGCAGAATTATTGGCAATATTTTTACGCACAGGGATTAAGGGAAAAAGCGCAGTTGATCTGGCTAAAGATTTGCTGGATGAGTCTGGCAGCTTAAATGCATTGATGGGGGCGAATGAAGAACGATTTTGTTTTCATAAAGGCTTAGGGCAAGCAAAATATGTACAAATGAAAGCGGTAGTAGAAATGTCACGCCGCTATCTTGATGAAAAAATGCGACGTGGGGATGTGCTTACTAATGCCTCTGCGGTTGAAGATTATCTCAAGCTAAAATTGCGCAATTATCCTTATGAGGTTTTTTGCTGCGTATTTTTGGATAATAAGCATCGTGTAATAGAGTTCGAGGAATTATTTAGAGGGACAATTGATAGTGCCAGTGTGCATCCACGTGAAGTCATTCGGCGCGTGATACATCATAATGCGGCTGCGGTGATCTTCTCGCATAATCATCCATCAGGTGTTGCAGAGCCTAGTCAATCTGATCAGCAAATTACGGAGAGGCTAAAACAAGCCTTATCTCTGATTGATGTGCGGGTGCTGGATCATTTTATTATTGGTGATGAAGTCGTCTCATTTGCACAGCGTGGGTTGATATAATATAAAGATTCATCATCTACGTGGCTTCAGCTGTCAAATTGCATTACGCAGCTAAAGCCACGTAATGAGCAAAGGGTAGGGCTACATCTCATCAAAGCCCGCTTTTTTATAAAGCTCTTTCGCTTTAGCAGAATCTTGTTCAACCCCATTGCCTTGCTCATACATCATCGCCAATGTGGTCATAGAACCTTGTAGCCCCTGATCAGCCGCTAATTGAAACCATTTAACCGCTTCTGCACCATCTTTTTCAACACATTCACCATCCATATACATAAAGCCGATGCCATGTTGAGCGATAGGATACCCTTGCTCCGCTGAAGCTCTCATCCATTTAACCGCTTCCGTACTACTTGGACCAACGCCTAGACCATTTTGGTACATAATTGCAACAAGATGCTGTGCCTGCCCATTGCCTTTTTCTGCAAAAGGGGATAAAAACTGCATCGCTTTAGAGAAGTTTTTCCCCTCAAAAGCGGCCATACCTGTAGAAAAATCCATTTCTTCTGCATCTGTAAACACTTCATCGCTCATTATAAATACCTGTTGGTGAGTTTAATTCTTTGTCTGGAAAGTTAAGTATAAGGGCAAAGCATTTTCCTTCAATCTCCCTTACAGTTTTATATGAATACACGTTTGCGAAATGCGTTACCCCTATGGAGGTATTCAGTAATCTTAGTAGTTCAGTATACTTCCGTCACATTAGAACTGATTTGCTTATTTATTTTGTTTAGAGGAAAAACGACAATGAATCAAGAATACTACAACACGACTGTTGAAATGGAAAAAGCTGGAGTTGATCCTGAGTACGTTCAAGGATGGCAAGGTGGCTACCTTATAAATGACGTACGCGAAGAGCAGCGTGTAACAGACGCATATGAAGCTGGTTTTGAAGACGGCAAAGAAAGAAAAATGGACGGTTATAAAGAATGGGTTAAGTAACTCAACCTTTAGCATTGTTA